>DAORIL010000432.1:0-5931 GCA_035438525.1 Pyrinomonadaceae bacterium | reverse complement strand
AACGGTATCGGTCGCACAAGCAACTGTTTCGCATCATTTAAAAGAATTGACCGAAGCCGATTTGATTACTCCGAACTGTGAAGGACAATTCAAATATTTTACGGTTAATTATGAAACTATCAATGGGTATTTGGCTGAGATAAAGGTTCGGTTGAATTTGGAATAAATTAAAATTTTTTATCATATATATAGACAGTTGTATATATGCAGAAATATACAGGAATAAAACCATACAAGGAATTGTAAAATAGGAGGCAAAAAAATGAAATTCTCAACAAACTTTGAAAGAAAAACAAAAGTCCCGACATTTATAGAAAAATTCAGATTGGTATTTGGCTTTTTATTGATGATGTTTGGTTTATATTTTGGGTTATTTACGGTGGGCGTAGGGGAAAGTTTAGGACTTTTAACTTTTATTGCTTCGCCTTTTGTAATGGTAGCCGATAAATAAGAATGAAAAGCGAAAAAGCTTATTACGGAACCGTTAAGGTAGCAAAATGCCTAAGAAACAAGTTATTTCGAACAAAGGGAAGTTTTTAATTACGAACAAAGGGAAGTTATTTTACGAAAATAGGGAAAACAAAACAATGAGTGAACATACAAAGAAAATCGCATTAATTACAGGCGCAAATCGAGGAATCGGTTTTGAAACAGCAAGACAATTAGGACAACAGGGAGTTAAAGTTTTGCTCGGCGCACGGAACGAAGAAAAAGGTAAAGCAGCAGCTGAAAGTTTGAAGGCTGAGGGTTTGGATATTGAGTTTATCAACCTTGATGTTGATAATCCAAAAACGCACGAATCTGCGGCAAAATTTATCGAAGAAAAATTCGGGAAACTCGATATTTTAATTAATAACGCCGGAATTTATTTAGACGAAATTGAAAATGGCGGAATTGTTCCAGCCAGCAAAACATCACTTGAGGTTTTTCGTAAAACCTTTGAAACGAATTTTTTTAACACAATTGCTGTCACTCAACAATTTGTTCCATTAATCAAAAAATCTGATGCGGGAAGAATTGTATTTTTGTCGAGCGGGTTGGGTTCATTAAGTTTACACAGTGATCCAAATTCGGAGATTTACAATTACAAAGTTCCGGCTTATGACATTTCTAAAACGGCGCTTAATGGCTATGTCGTTCATTTGGCTTACGAATTAAAGGACACGCCAGTTAAAGTTAATACAGCACATCCGGGCTCAGTAGTGACTGATATGAACGCAAATGGGCAAATTCCGGTCGAAGAAGGCGCAAAAACTTCAGTTACTTTAGCGACGCTTCCTGCTGACGGATATACGGGAAAATTTATTTATCTTGATAATGAATTGCCCTGGTAGGATGTTTATGAAAAAAGGTTTGCATCTTAAATGGTGCAAACCTGTTTATTTTTGAAAAATAAATCAAACAAGTAAGCAAAGTTATTTTTTTAATCGAATTATTTTTTAAGTTCGGTAAATAACTTTACTTGAACGAATTTGTTAAAATGTAATTGAAAAATAAAATTCGTTGGCAGCAAAGTATTTTGAACAATTTTTAAAACAAAAATGAAAAAACTCTCTGAAATACCATTATCTGTTTTGGATTTATCGCCCATTGTAAAAGGTTCAAATCCATCAGTTTCATTCCAAAATACATTGAGTTTAGCCCAACACGTTGAAAAACTTGGGTTTAATCGTTTTTGGTTAGCTGAACATCACAATATGCGTGGAATTGCCAGCGCGGCAACATCGGTGGTAATTGGTTATGTGGCAGGTGGAACTTCGACAATTCGGGTTGGCGCAGGTGGAATTATGCTGCCGAATCATGCCCCATTAGTAATTGCTGAGCAATTTGGAACTCTTGAATCTTTGTATCCTGGACGAATTGATTTGGGATTAGGACGTGCTCCCGGAAGCGATCAGGCAACTGCTCAAGCGTTACGCCGAACACTTAACACAGATGGGGATGATTTTCCCGAACTTTTGGAAGAGTTACGATTTTTCCTAAATGAACCAGTAAAAAATCAAAGGGTCCAAGCCGTTCCGGGCGGTGGCTGTGATATTCCGATTTGGCTGCTCGGTTCGAGCGGTTTTTCGGCCCAATTAGCCGGACAATTAGGTATGCCTTTTAGTTTTGCTGCACATTTTTCACCGGAAAATACCTTGCCTGCACTAGCAATCTACCGGCGAAATTTTCAGCCTTCGGAAGTTCTCGAAAAACCTTACGCGATGGTTGCTTTAAATATTTTTGCGGCAGAAACAGATAAAGAAGCTGAATATTTGGCGACCTCTCAACATCAATCATTTCTAAATTTAATTCGGGGCGTTCCGGGGCAAATTCCGCCGCCGGTTGATTCGATGGACGAGATTTGGACACCAAGAGAAAAAATGATGGTTGAGCAGCGGTTAGGGGGTTCGGTCATTGGCAGCCCAGAAACGGTCAAAAAAGGCTTGGAAAAAATTTTGGTTGAAACCGAAGCTGATGAATTGATAATCAATGCAATGATTTACGACAATTTGGCACGCCTTCGTTCGTATGAGATTATTGCTGATATTTGGAATAATTAATTTGAGGAGAAAGGGATGAAAGCAGTTATCATTAGAGAATACGGAAACGAAGATGTTCTGAAATTGGAAGAAGTAGAAAAGCCTTCAACAAAACCTGACGATATTTTGGTTAAAATTCAAAACATCGGTCTAAATCCGGTTGAATGGAAAGTCCGTAATGGTTTGGGCGAAATTTTTGGAATGAAGTTACCAATTTTTTTAGGCAGCGAAATTTCGGGAACGGTTGAAGCCGTCGGCGCAGATGTAAATAAATTCAAAGTTGGCGATGAAATTTTCGGCAACGTCAATATGATGCGGGGTGGCGGTTATGCGGATTATGTTCTGGCAAAGGAATCGGAAATCGCCCATAAACCTCAAAATATTGATTTTGTTCAGGCGGCGGCAATCCCTGTCGGTGCATTGACTTCGTGGCAAGGGATTTTTACCACCGGAAATTTGCAAAGTGGGCAAACAGTGTTGATTCACGGCGCAGCTGGGGGAGTCGGTTCGATGGGCGTTCAGCTTGCCAAAGCCAAAGGCGCATATGTTTATGCAACCGGTTCGGGCAAAAACGAGGATTTCATCAAAGAACTCGGCGCGGACGAATTTATAAATTACACCACCACAAAATTTGAAGAAGTGGCTCAAGATGTCGATGTTGTTCTGGATACGGTCGGGGGTGATACACAAACACGCTCTTTTCAGGTTTTGAAAAAGGGCGGCTTTTTAGTTTCATTAGTTGCACCACCTTCGCAGGAATTAGCCGAACAGTATGGAGTTAAGGCGGAAATGATTCAATCGGGACCAAATGGCGAACTGCTGGAAGCAATTGCTAAATTCGTCGAAGAAGGAAAAGTCCGAGCACATATTGAAAAGATTTTTCCCCTGTCGGAAATCAAAGAGGCTCACAAACTAAGCGAATCGGGACGCACCCGCGGTAAAATTGTGTTGGAGTCATAAGGAATTTTAAATAGGAAGAAATAATTGAAAGGGAAAATAAATGATACAAACAAAAGGATATGCGGCACAAAGTGCTGAAACGGATTTAGCTCCGTGGAATTTTGAAAGAAGAGATGTCGGGGCAAATGATGTGCAATTTGATATTGGGTATTGCGGTGTTTGCCATTCCGATTTGCACCAGATCAGAAATGATTGGTTTCCGGGAATTTTCCCGATGGTTCCGGGACACGAAATTGTCGGCAAGGTTGTCAAAGTTGGCGAATCGGTAACAAAGTTCAAAGTCGGTGATTTGGCAGCAGTCGGTTGTTTGGTTGATAGCTGCCGCACCTGCGAAAATTGTCAGCAAGGGCTAGAACAATATTGTTTAAAAGGTGCCACGCCTACCTACAACGGACTGGAGCAGGATAAAAAAACGCCAACTTACGGGGGATATTCAAACACAATTGTCACGAACGAAGATTTTGTTTTGAAGGTGCCGGGAAATCTTGACTTAGCAGCCACTGCGCCACTACTTTGCGCTGGAATTACAACTTATTCGCCGCTGAAACACTGGAAGGTTGGCAAGGGTCATAAACTTGCTGTTCTCGGACTTGGCGGATTAGGACATATGGGCGTTAAATTCGGAGTAGCTTTCGGTGCAGAAGTTACGGTTCTGAGCACCTCACCGAAAAAAGAAGCCGATGCCAAAAAGCTCGGGGCGCATAATTTTGTGGTGACAACTGACCCGGCACAAGTAAAAGCGGCGAAAAATTCATTTGATTTCATTCTTGATACCGTAAGTGCCGAACATGATTTCAGTTTGTATCTTTCGATGCTCAAGACCAGCGGGACGCATATTCTTGTTGGTTTGCCTTCTGAAGCTTTAAAAGTTCCGCCATTTGGCATTGTGGGCGGAAGAAAGAGCGTTGCCGGTTCATCAATTGGGGGAATTCAGGAAACTCAGGAAATGCTTGATTTTTGTGCTGAAAACAATATCGTTTCCGATATTGAAATGATAGATATCAAAGACATTAACGCTGCTTACGAGCGGATGGAAAAAGGCGACGTTCGTTATCGTTTTGTAATTGATATTGCGACATTATAAGATTTAGGTCTTTGGTTTTTGGCTTTTGGTCTTTGTGAATTATTTTTACAATTGTCCATTGAAAAAGCAAAAAATCATACAAAAATCAAAGAACAAAAGCCGAAGACCATCACTAATAATATGAAAATTAAAGACAAAATCATTCTCATCACTGGCGGAGCTAACGGAATCGGCAAAGGTTTGTGTAAACGTTTTGCCAAAGAAGGTGCGGAAAAAATCATTGTCACTGATATTGATTTTGAAAACGCAAATAAAGTAGCCAAAGAGATTAACGGTGTAGCTTTTAAGCTTGATGTTAGCAACGAAGCACAAGTTAAAGAAATTGTTACACAAATTTTAGATGAGTTCGGCAGAATTGATCTGGTTTGTTCAAACGCAGGAATCGGCGGGGCGGAAGGATGTTTGGAAGTTTCCAATGAGGTTTGGCAAAAAATTTATGAAGTGAATGTTTTGTCCCACGTTTATCTGGCACGGGCGGTTTTTCCTTCGATGATCGAACGCGGCGAAGGTTATTTTTTGGTAACAGCTTCAGCCGCAGGACTTTTGACGCATCCCTGCGCAGCACCTTATGTTGTCACAAAACACGGTGCGGTGGCTTTAGCAGAATCGCTTTCGATTGAGTATCACGAAAAAGGAATTCGCGTTTCGTGTCTCTGTCCGCAAGGTGTTGAAACTCAACTAATTATGGGTGGAGAAAATAATCCAAATAGTTTTTTGCAGGCTGGGGCAATTACGGTTGAGGAATGTGCCGAATACGTGTTGAATGGTTTAGAAAGCGAAAAGTTTTTGATTTTGCCGCACGAAGAAGTCGCGCAGTTCATAATCAACAAAGCAGAAAATCGAGATCGCTGGCTGCATTCTTTAAGGAAAATAAGAACGGCAGTTTTAGCGGCAAAATCTAAATAAATTTGAAGTAATAAAAAATAAAACGAGAAAAGGGAGTTTATATGTCAACATTATTTGATTCAATAAAAATTGGAGATTTGGAATTAAAAAACAGAATAATTTATGCACCGATGACACGGAGTCGGGCAAATGACGAAGGCGTTCAGCCCGAGTTTGTGGCAACTTATTACGTTCAAAGGGCTTCAGCCGGATTATTGATAACCGAGGCGACCAATGTTTCGCCGATGGCTAAAGGCTATGTCCGCACTCCCGGAATTTTTACAGCTGAACAAATAGAATCCTGGAAGAAAGTTACGGAATCAGTTCATGCGGCTGGCGGAAAAATCTTTATGCAAATCTTTCATACTGGCAGAATCGCTTTGCCAGATTTTTTGCCGAACAAAATCCAACCTGTTGCACCGTCAGCAGTTAAAGCCAATGGGCAAAACTACACTGATGAAGGAATGAAAGATTTTGTCG
>DAORIL010000431.1:0-5933 GCA_035438525.1 Pyrinomonadaceae bacterium | reverse complement strand
CCATTTGATCGTTTAATCAAAGCAATTGATGAAATTGCACCTACTTTAAACGAAGATTTAATTATTGCTCAAGTCTGTAAGACCGAACTCAAAGTAAAGAATCTAAAGACTTTTGAGTTTGTCACACCGGAAGAGTTTAATTCGTATTTTTCACAGGCAAATCTAATTATAAGTCACGCCGGAATGGGGACGATTATTTCTGCTTTGGTTCAGAAAAAGCCGATTCTTGTTTTGCCGCGTCTGGAAAAATTTAAGGAAACAAGAAACGACCACCAGTTGGCAACAGCCAAAAGGTTTGCCGAATTAGATTACATTCATGTCGCTTATGACGAATATGAGTTGAAAGATAAATTAGCTTCCTTAACGCAAAGTGATTTAGCTCCGCTTCATAACATCGGCAGCTATGCTTCGGGAAATCTAATTAATTCAATTCAAACATTTATTGCCTGATAGGTTGTTTTTCGGATTGAACAATGCAAAACAACAAAGTTATTAGATCCAGAAGAGGGAATCGGAAAAGTGAAAATCCGAGTAGTTTTGTAACAAAATAATTGTCCAAATCTACTCATAGTGAGGAAAAGCTCCTCACTATTTATCCTTAATAGCGGAACGAAACATTGTGCCAATCCAAATAATGTTCAGGTAAATCATTGAAAATAAATAGTTATCACTTATTAAAGTTCATGGCATTAAAATCGCTATCCAGTTAATTGCCAATAGAGATAATTCTCTCAAACTTTTAAGTTGTTTATAAATTCAATCTGTTTTCCGAGAGGAAATTTTTTCCAAATTAGGAAAGAAAAGCGTTAATTTTTCTAATTTAAATTAGCCCTTAACACTTTAACATTCGGAGGCTTTATGCAAGCAAGCGCAGAAACAAGAAACCTTATTTTTAGATTAGTGGTCAGTTTGATCGGATTGAACTGTGCGTTTTTTATCGCATACCAAATTTCGTTCAATAACATTTTATACTCAAGAGAAATAAGTTCCCAAGCTGATTACAAATTACTATTTATTACCGCAAATTTATTGACGGTAATTATTAGCTTACTTCCGACTCGAAGAGTTGAAAATAGCTTAAGAAATTACGGATTATTCATTGTTAGCTACATGGCTTTGATTATTTTTCATCAAGGTTATGAGTATTCAAGAATGTTCCATTTGTATTTTCTGACTGTCTTATTTGTTTTTATCAATTTGTTCAAGTATCAAAATTTAGCCGGACTTTTAGAAAAATATTTGCTTCCGAATAGTTTAGAGAGAAGAGTTCTCGTAATTGGAGAAAGTTCAGTTGAACCAATTAATAAATATCTGAAAACCAGACCGGGACGTTTTAAATGTGTTGGTATTCTCAACGATAAAAAGCCGCAATATTTGCCATCGGAAACTAAATTTTTGGGTAAAATTGGAGAATTAGAAGAAATTCTATATAGAAATGGAATTGATGATGTGATCATCGCGACCTCTTTATTACCTGTTGAACAAATTGACCAAATCATCAAAATTTCAGAGAAATATCAAACCACGGTCAGCGTTTTACCGCCGTATTTTCAATTCTTGTCAAGTCAAAATTGTCAGACCGAACATTGGTTGGGCGTTCCTGTAACTTCGATCTACCATTCAAAACTGGCGTTAAAATCTTATCAAATTACCAAGCGGATTTTAGATATTGGTTTTTCCCTCTTTTTTTTATCGGTTGTTTTTCCTTTTCTGTGTTTAGTTGTGGCTCCCGCCATTTGGTTGAGTAACAGAGGTCCAATTTTTTTTAAACAATTACGGACCGGACAAAAACAAGAACCCTTTTTTTGTTACAAATTCAGAACAATGAAAGAAAGTAGCAAAGCAGTTGAAATCCAACAGGCAAGAAGGCAGGATCCGCGAGTAACTGCAATCGGAAGAACTCTCAGAAATACCAGTATTGATGAGATCCCTCAATTTTTAAATGTTTTAACCGGAAAAATGAGTATCGTCGGTCCCAGACCTCATATGGTAGAACACGATGAAATGTATGAGAAAACAATTGAGCGTTATAACGTTCGATTTGTCACTAAACCGGGGATCACAGGTTGGGCACAGATCAACGGATTCCGTGGTGCCACCGAAAAGCCGGGTTTGATGCAAAAACGTATCGAATATGATTTGTGGTATATAAAAAATTGCTCGATATGGCTCGATTTAAAGATAATTGCTATGACAGCCGTATCATTACTTTTTAAAGGTGATCCTAATGCCTATTAAGGTTTCTTTAACATGAAAAATGGGTTAAAGATCGCTACAAGTTTTTTTGTAAAAGGATAATTTTTCGCAGGATTGCCGAGTTTACAAAATTAAAGTCCAAGCTAAATTAAAATGTTTCCAAGGAGAACAAATGTATTTAAGAAATAACAAAATTATTCGATCAATCGCGCTTTTGCTTGTTGCTGGGCTGGCAAACACCTTTGTTTTTGCCGGCATCAATAACAATTCTGTCAAGCCGGATGATGTTTTAATCACCGGTGTCCTTTCTACGCCTGATGACCAATCGGTTAAGGTCAATGGAAATCCGGCTCAGGATGGAATGACAATTCTGTCCGGTGCTGAAATCACTACCAGTAAAACTAGTGGTGCAACAATCAATCTATCTGATTTAGGAAAGGTTGAACTTAAGCCTGAAACAAATGTCAAATTGTATTTTACGGCTGAAAATGTCGATTTGCAGGTGGTCAACGGACAAGCTCAATTAACCACTTTCAAAGGTATTAAGGGAGTTTTGTCCGATGCGGATGGAAAAATTTTTAGAACGGATTCTTCACTGGGAGTTTCAAGTGTTATGAGTGGTGGTTCACCCGTTCCGGATTCGCCCAAACCCGTTCCGGACAATGATGAAACACCCGGATTTGGAAATTGGGGAACTTTTCTGGCTATTGGTGGTGTAGTTGGCGGAGCAATAACTGCTTGGAGTGTGGTTAAAAATACTCCTGCTTCTAAAAATTCAGTTAGCCGTGTTCAGCCCTAGTTAGTTTAAGGCTTATCATTCAAACTTAGAAAAAAAAAGCTTGCGGTAATACGCCAATGTTGTGGAAGTTTTAGAAGTTGAAGAGGATAAATTTTTCCTAAACTTTCATAACTTCCACAACTTTTATAATTGCTTTTATTCTAATTTGTTTAGTTACTAAACTCTTAATGTGCAATGCGGATGGACGTTGCACTTAATTCGTATTTTCTGGATAGTTCTGGACTTTCGGAAAATTAACCCAGTCCAAAGACTGAAATCATTATAGTTGAGCAATATACTCAAATTGTTCAAAGTTCGGTAAATCAATAATTGGATTTCACAAAGCTTTTTGCCGAACTTTATTCAGCAATTGTTCAAATAAACCGGAGGTTAAGTAAAACTGAAAAGCTAAAATTCTTTCAGTAAAACTTAAATGTTAAAAAATGTTGCAATCTACAGAACAATTCACCCTCAGCCCCACACCGTTAAAACCAAAACTTGATCTTGACACATTGATCGAAACTTCATTGCCCTCATTACCGAAAGGTTTAATGCGGATCAAAACTATGTTGAGTGATCCAAACACTTCAACCAGAGCAATTAGCGAGGTTATCAGCTATGAGCCAAACCTGGTTGTTCGCCTTTTGCGGCTTGCCAATTCAACCATTTATTTATTGGAGAAGAACGTCAGCACAATCGCGGGAGCCCTAAATGTAATTGGATTTAAGATTCTCAACGATTTGGTAATGGTCGAAATAGCTGCCTCTTCTTTTAATAAAGAAATCTGTAAATCAGCTTATTCACGCAAAATTTGGGAACATTCATTGGTCGTTGCCTTGTTAGCCCGCGAAATCAGTGAAACTCTGGAGATGCGAGGCACTGAAGAGTCTTTTACTTGCGGTTTATTGCATGACATCGGAAAAATTATCCTGTTAAGCAAAGATCCTGAATTTTTTGTCAAACTTCTTGAAATACAAGGAGAAAAAGATATGTTGATGAGTGAACATCAAACTTATGGTTACAATCACGCTGAGGTTGGATCATTAATTGCCCGACGTTGGGGGTTACCCGAAGAGATTTATTATACAATTTTACATCATCATAATCCTTCACAATCGCCCCAGCCAATGGTTGTTACTCATATCGTTGATGTCGCGGATCTGTTAGCTAATATCAAAGGTTATGGCGTAAGAAGTGAAACTTCCGAAAAAATTTCATTTTCTGATTCTGCTATAAAATTAGGATTATCCGAACCTCTTTTAGAAAATTGTTGGAATCGTGTCCAACCCGGTCTAAAACATTTAATTAATAATTTTAACTAAAGAGATTTTATTTGGTGCTGACTAATAATAACGAATAAGCAAATTTTTGAACAAAGGAATTTGGTGATTTAATTTAGAAATAACTAAAATAAAAGAAATAATTCTCAATAATTGAAAAGAGAAAGTCCTAGATTTGAAATTTATTTAAATCTAGGACTTTTATTTCCAAATAAATTAAAGTTGTTATATCTTTAGAAAATAAATCTAAAAGATAGGTAAAATTAACTGTGATGTAGAATCAGAAAATTTTAGTTTTTGTTGGTTTTCAAAGGTTCCCAACGCGGACTTAAATTTAGTTATGGCTAAAAATAGTTAAATTCAGAAGTTGCTGCTGCAAAAAGAGCAGGAATTTTTTACATCATCAATCATTATGAAAATCTTGAAATTTCCGGTTCGCCTTTTTACATTCCTGAATCTGATAATCTGGATTGTATGTTTCGCCTCTTTCTCGTTGGCACAGGTTCCTGAAAAGTCAAAGGTCATTGCGGCTTCAGAAATGGCGGTTGGGAAGTTCGCTAGCTCAGTCATCGATTCATCTCCCGGTTGTGCCGTAGGAGTTTCGTTTGAAGGGCAGACCGTTTTTGAAAAAGCTTTTGGAATGGCTGAGATCGAACATAGCATTCAGAACACACCGCAGACGATTTTTGAGTCCGGTTCAGTGGCAAAGCAGTTTACGGCAGCAGCGATAGTGCTTTTGTCGTTGGAAGGCAAACTTGGGCTGGACGATCAAGTTAGAAAATATATTCCTGAGCTGCCTGATTATGGAGCACCGCTGACGATAAGGCACCTGATGAATCATACTGCCGGACTTCGCGACTGGGGTTCCGTGATGTCCCTGACAGGAGCGGGGCGCGGAGATCGGGTCATCTCACAGGATTTGGCGTTCGATGTAATTATTCATCAAAAATCTCTTGATTTTGCTCCCGGAGCCGAATATTCCTATTCAAATAGCGGATACACATTGTTATCCACCATCGCTGAGCGGGTCTCTAAACAAAAATTGCCAGCCTTTACCGAAGAGAGGTTTTTTAAACCATTGGGAATGACGAACAGCTCCTGGCGCGATGATTATCAGAGGTTAGTTAAGGGACGAGCTCAGGCATATTCAAGGCAAGGGAATGGTCCCTGGCGACTCAACATGCCATTTATGAATGTCTATGGCAACGGCGGGATGTTGACCACAGTTGGCGATTGGCTCAAATGGAATCAGATGCTCGATTCGCGTTCTTTAGGTTCCCCGTTGGTCGAAGCGATGGAAACAACCGGCGTGCTAAACGACGGACGAAAGATTAGTTATGCTCTCGGGATTTCTGTCAATAATTACAGAGGATTGCGAGAGGTTTCGCATAGCGGCTCAACTGCTGGTTACCAAACTTTTCTGGCCCGTTACCCGAATCAGAAAATTTCAGTGGCTGTTTTGTGTAATGGAACGGCTCCAAGCGCAGCAACCTTGGCTCATAGTATTGTGAACGAAATTGTCGGAACTGTTCCTCCACCAACAATGCCGGAAACGATTGAGCGATCAGCCGAAGAATTAAAGAAATATGTTGCACTTTGGTTCAATACCAAAACTCATTTTCCGGAACGGACAGTGTTTGATAACGGAACTTTGAATATCGGCGGAACTGTTCTTAAAC
>DAORIL010000430.1:0-5944 GCA_035438525.1 Pyrinomonadaceae bacterium | reverse complement strand
AGCCCAATCCGGTAATAATCAATAATAGAATTACAGTTTTCAAATTAAATAGATTTTTCATTTTTATTTAGCCTCTTTTTCCTCCAACTAACATTTTTGAATTGGCGAATTATCTTCAAGTCCGAAATTTTTCTGACCGTCCAGACAAACGATTACTTTTTTGACTTCTTTGAATTGAACAGCGGTTTTCCTAACTGCTTCCTCAAAAATAAACGGTCCGTTGTCGCCGCTGAAACTTGCAGTTTTAGGCATCGTAAAACGGGCTAAAACTACACCGTCAGTTAAATTGACCGAAACGAATCTGATGCCAAAGGTCGAAATGAATAATTTTTGGCGGCGTTCTTCTTGTTTGGTTGCGCCTTTGACCAAAGCCTTGAGCGCACCCGCCAGAGGTGTAGCGGCGTCCACCTGACGTTTGACTGCAAAAAGCCCAAGCGGATTTTCGGGATCATACTGATCGGTTTCTTCGATTTCTTTGAGTAAATAAATCTTTACTTCATAAAGTTTCTTCGGCTTTTTATTGTTTTGAGCAAATGCCGTGATGAAACCTGAATTTATTAAAATGATTGCGATTAGAAATTTTGCTGTTAAACTTTTCATGTTTACCTCTTATTTACAGGGAAGAAATATTCGTCTGTCATATTCGCCGTCCAAATTTGTTTCGCCCACCACACAGATTTTTACCCGTTTGATATTAGGAAACTGTTTTACCGTCTTTTGGATCGCATCATAAAATATTCCACCGCTTGCCGTGCCGTAATTTGCCTTATCGGTTTCGGAGAACCTGACTGTTGCCGTTCCATCCTTCAACTTCACTCCTTCAAATTTCATCCCGAAATCTATTTCATAGATCTTCTGTTTTTCCTCTTCGGGTGTAAGTTGCGGTTTGAACAGCCATTCGAGCGCGGAACGAAGGGGCGAATTCGAATCGCCAATTCTTTTCACCGTGACCCAATCCGTCCGAATCATATTATTTGGCAGATCCACATCTTTTTGCAGATAAATTTTGACTTCAACCTGTTTATTTTGCTGGGCAAAAACATTAGGAACAAACATTAAAACCAAGATCACGATAATTTTGATTGTGTTTTTCATTTTATTTTTTCTCAGTATAAATTTTAGAATCGGTAATTAACTCCGAAACGAATGTTGTGCGATTTTAAATCGGTTGAGTGGGTAAAGACATTGGTTCCGGGAGTGGGACCGAGGAAAATTATCGTAAAATTGTTGCTGGTAATAGAATTTCCGCCGAATTGACTAAACAAATACTCGGATTTGACGGACAAACGATGAGAGACCTTAAATTCCACTCCGCCGCCTGCTACCCAACCTGATTTGTTTTTGCTAAAACTTCCACTTTCTGTCCAGTTTGCTGCATCCCTTAAGTCGCCGGCGTATTTAATGTTAGTGAATGCGAGTCCGCCCGTGGCATAAACAAGGACTTTTTTGCTTGCGACACCCACACGCTGTCGGGCAGTCATCATCCAATTACTTTTTACCGATTGGGTAATTGTAAAACTTCTCCCGGACTGGTAGTTCCCTGAACCGCTGAAGGTTTGATTGATTCGGTTTGTCCCAAAATCCAATTCTCCGCCAACTACGAAGTTACCTTTTTGAAAGTTGTAACCAACTGTTCCGCCGCCGTTAATTCCATTTGATTTAATCCGTTGATTTCCCGTTCTGTTGATGATGTCAATGGTTGCTTGTGTATAAGAAGAGTTGGTTATATCCGCGGTTGAGGTTTTGGGATTTGCTCTACCATTGGTATATCCGCCAAATCCGCCAACATAAAATCCTGTCCATGAATCTTCGTCCGATGTTGATTGTTTTTTCACCGTTTCTTTCTTCTCAACTTTTTCGGTTGAACTTTCGTTGATAACGGCTACGGTTTGTGTTTGTGCATTAGCTACCCAAAAGCAGCCTAAGAAAGCGATTACTAAAAATGATTTGTTTATTAAAATGTTTTTCACAATTTCCTCAGTATAATTTTTTATGTGCCGCCATTTCCGGCTGACACGAAAAAGTTACGATATTGCAAATTGGTTGACACTAACCAAACAGATAGAAAGAAAACAGATAGAAAGAATTTTTTTTGAAATTATAAAAAAAACGGTTGGCTGAAAGAAAAACTAAGCTAGAGAAATAGACAAAAAAAAGTCGTAGAGAGAACCCCTACGACTAAAAAAATATTTTAAGAGAGTTTAATCTAAAAACCTTTCGCGCAAGGCTTTGGCGACTGCATCAGTTTTGGAATGGACTTGTAATTTGTCGTAAATACGATTCATATGGAATTTAATAGTGTGATAGGTAACACCTAATTTTTTAGCCGCGGTCGAGAAATTATGACCTTCGACCAAAAGTTTCAAAACCCTTGTTTCATGCGGTGTCAATTGATAATCGGATTTTTCGGGCGGACGAAACTCACGGAACAATCTGATAACTTTCGCGGCGATTTCAGGGGACATCGGCGCACCTCCGGTAACGGCTTCGTGCAGTGCTCCAAGTAATTTTTCTGGCGGAGTTCCTTTGAGTAAATACCCGCACGCACCCGCACAAATTGCTTCAAAAATCCGGTCATCGTCATCATAAACCGTCAACACCAGCACGGTCAGTTCGGGAAAACTTTCCTTTAATTTCTTTGTGCCTTCGATGCCGGAAATGCCGGGTAACCCAATATCGGTCAAAACCAAATCCGGCACTTCGTATTTTACCCGTGCCAGGGCTTCTTCCATTGAGCGAAAGCTGCCGACGCATTTAAATCCTTCGGTGTAATTGATCAAAGTTGTCAAACCATCGCGTAATTCGCGTTGGTCTTCGATAATTAGTGTTTTGTAGATTGCTGGATTTTCGCTCACAGTTTTTATTTTACCGATTTTTTTTTATTTGTCGCTAACTGTTTGGTTAGTGGGAAATATTCTCAACGGTTGCCGCAAACGGAATTTTCAGTCCGATTGTTGTGCCTTTTGCCGAAGATTTAATTTTACAAACTCCGCCTAGGTCATTGGCTCTCCGCCGCATATTGATTAATCCGTTTCCGCCTTTATCAGGTGAAAAATTATCTGATAAAACCGTTTTCGTTTCAAATCCGTTTCCATCGTCAGAGATTTTGATGAAAATTTCCGAATCCAGCACTTTAAAGATTATTTCAACATTTTTTGCTCCTGAATGACGGACAATATTGTTAATACATTCCTTGAAAATAACAAAAACTTCGCGCCGGATATTGGCATCCAAACGGACTTCTACTTCGGAATCAGGAGAATCAAATTCAAATTCAATGTCGCTGGCAGTCAAAATATCCGAGGCAAAACGGCGCATCCGAAAAATAAGTTCACGCAGCGAATCTTTGCGTGGATTGATTGCCCAGACAATATCGCTCATTGATTCGACCAATTCATTGGAAACGGTTGAGATCTTTTCTAACGGCGCAATTGAAACCTCTTTTTTTTCTAAAACTTCCCGGCGGCTAACACCTGACAGCACAGCGATTTGAGTCAAAGAAGAGCCGATGTCATCGTGTAAATCTGTCGCAATTCTGGTGCGAACTCTTTGCAGTTCTTTGATCTTTTCCTCACGAGCTTTCTGCAAGGCTTCTTCAGCCCTTTTTCTTTCCGAAATATCACGGGCAATTCCGGTAAAATATCGTTTGCCGTCACGTTCAAATTCACCAAAAGAAACCTCGAGCGGAATTTCGTGTCCATCTTTATGCAATCCCGGCAGAGTCACACCTTCCCAATTAATATTTCTTTGATTGGTGGAAAGATAACGGTTTAACCCTTCATCGTGTCCGTCACGCATCCTTTCGGGCATGAGCATGGTCATCGGTTTGCCGATCAATTCTTCGGCTGAATAACCGAAAACTTTTTCGATCGCTTCATTGACAAAAATGATGTTGCTGTCAGCATCAATCGTCAAAATTGCATCCGAAGCAGTATCTGCCAGAGTTCTAAAGCGAGTCTCACTTTCCCGGATCATGACATTGGCGCGACGGGTTTCATCGAGAGCTTTTTGGACCTGATGAGTTTTACTTACCCGATAACGATCAAGCCCAAAAAACGCTAAACTGACTAATAAAATTGTTCCGCCAATAAACCACCATCTTTGCCAAATCGGACGGGCAATCGTTAGCGATATTGTGGCAGAATTTTCGCTTAATACGCCGTTTGCGGTAATCGCCCGGACAGCAAAATTATGAGTTCCGGGCGGTAAATTAAAATCAATCGTGCGTCTATCGCTGGGCTGACTCCACTCTTGATCGTTGATTTTATATTGATACCGTAATGTCTCGCCGGCGGCAAAAGAAATGGCAAAGAAAGAAATTTGAATTTGCCTTTCATCCGAAGCAAACTCAAGATTCTCAATTTCTTTTTCGCCCAACTCGGAAACGGCTTGAGATTTTCCATTGACGCTAATTCTGCCAATAAAAATTGGCGGTGGGGATGCTGGTTTTTCAGCTTCGGGCGTAAATTTTATTAAGGAGTTTACCCAGGAAAACCATAAATTTCCGTTTACATCCGCATAGCATCTTGAAATCACATTACCGGGCAGTCCATCATTTTGAGTAAAGATTTTGATGCGTTGTAAGTCGGATTCGATCCGATTGATGCCGCGCCCTGTTCCGGCATAAATACTTCCGAAATTATCTTTTACTAAACAATTAATTTGATTGCTGGAAAGTCCGTTAGCAGTAGAAAAGTTGGTAAAAACGGGTGTCTCTGAGTTTGGATCATCTAAATAAAAAAGCCCTCGGCTTGAAGTTGCCAACCATAATCGCCCTTGTTTGTCAGATAAAAATTGAGGTATAGAATTTGGCTGAATTAATCCTTCAGCCGTAAAATCCCGAAACTTTCCGTCTTTGTAGCGGACGATTTGCCCAAAGAAATATCCGATCCAAACATTTCCGGCAGCATCCTCGCCAAATGAAATAGGTCCGCTTGCTTTTGGTAGTCCATGATCGAAAGAGTAGCGGTAAATCTTCTCCGTTGATTTTTCCCAACGAATCAGGGAGTTTTCACTTGTCGGTGAAGAAATCCAAATATCTCCCCGCGAGTCTTCAAATAAGGCGTTGATAATATTGCCGAAAAGACCCTGAGCCGTGGTATAAGTTTTTATAGGAGATGTTTTATTAAGGTCAATAAATTTCGACATTTTTGGATAGCGAAACAAGCCATTAGTAGAAGAAAGCCAAAATTCTCCGTCCTGCGATTGAAGATCCCAAAAACTATTGGTCCAGTATCTTTCCTTGATGTTTGGAAACGAGACGGTTTCAATTTTTTCATCCATCATACGAACCAGATTTTGATTCCCTTGTGACAGAAAAACCTCGCCGTTTTTGTTACCGAAAATCCAACTAATAAATTTGTCCAAGAGACCGTCTTTTTTATCGAAAGTGTAGAAACTGTTGGGAGAGTAACGAGCCGCCCCAATTCCGTCGGAAGTGAACCAAATTGTCCCGTCTTTATTGATAGCAGAGTGGAGGTTTTCTTTTCCCAGAAAGCGAAACTTTAATTCGTTATCTTTGGCACCGGGAATGAATTCAAAAAGTTTTCCATTAGAATTGACAAACATTTTTCCTTTCGCATCCTGAACAATTGGAACGGAAAAGTCGTCGTTAAATAAACCGTCTTTTTTCGTATATTGATTTTTCAAAACAGGCTGGTTATTTTGAATTGAGAAAACTCTGAGTCCGATTTTGTGACCGCCCGGATTAACCCAAATATTTCCATCTTTATCTTCGAAGAAACCGCTGCTGCCCGGCTCGCTGATTTTTTGCACCTCCCCTGTTTTCAGAATGCGATAGATAAAATAATCTACTCCCAGCCAAACGTCACCCCGCGAATCGGCAAAAAGCGTCCCAAAGAGTTCAACCTTATCAGCTTCAAATTGCGGGGGAGTGAATCTCTGAAATTGCCATTCGTCTCCTATTTTAACAAAACGGTATAGA
>DAORIL010000429.1:0-5968 GCA_035438525.1 Pyrinomonadaceae bacterium | reverse complement strand
GATTTCTTGTAAAAAAATAGTGACTGTAAACCAATGAAATCACTTATTTTGGGAGGAACCTGAATAGTTACTTACTCTGTCAATAACCTTAGTTGCGTCTGATAACAAACCTAAAACAATTCTTTGAACTTACCTTAAAACTTCCTTTTTCAATACTCCCCTAATCTCCTAAATACCTTTTATAACAGCTTGAACAAAAAAAACTACTCCTAACCACTCTCCACCCTTTTTTAACCAAGTATCGCTCGAAATTCCGCCAGTTCCCTTTCCCATAAAACTCCTCCGATTTGCAAATTAACCCATAGTTACTACAAACCACAGTTAATTTGATGAAAGAAGCAAGACGCTTATCCAATTTCGGTTGACCCCAGTAACCCCGCAATTTCGCAAACCTCGTCATTCTCAAAAACGCCATCACAAACTCCTAAAGTCTCCCTGATACTCAAACAATTCATTCTCACACGGCAAAACTACAGCCAATCCATCCAGCAGAAAAATGTCCGCTTCATCATCACCAACCTTAGCAGCCGCCTCATAAAACTCCGAATGTGAGTACCCACCGCCATTGTAGTTAGAGATCCCAATACTTCGACATTTTCTAGTCACTTCAAAAAAATCAAAACCTTGCGGTAACTTCCCTATCGAACCAAAAATATGTCCCAAATAAACAAAACTTTTCATTTTTTTCAGTTGTAATCAGGAGTTTTAGGCAAAATCAATAGAAATTATGATGAGGGAAAATGAAATGTTGTTATCAGACGCAAGCAAATGAAAAAACAAAGAAACTATTGGGTAACTATTCAGGTAACTTGTCAAAGCTCTCATTCCGCGTAGTTTATCAAAACTACGCAACTATCTCATCAAAATACCTCTTGCTAATTGGTTTTGGGTTTTGTATCTTTATCTCATTCTTTTAAGTTGAGGTTTTTTGTATTACAACTCTCAACTATCTCCTTTCACTATGACAGGAGCTTTAGGTCTGTTGTTAGTCAAATTGAGCAGCTTTGGCAAAGCGTTTAATCTTATTAATCAAAAGTAAATGAATCATTCCCCATACCATGAGACTGTGACTGCTGACACCTACGACCGACTCGCATTGCCTTCAAAATTTTTAGCCCCGGCGACCGATCTGGTGGAGATGCTGCAATTATCAACCGGAGACCTCGTGCTTGATGTCGGTAGTGGAACGGGTGCAGCGTCTATCCCGGCGGCGGCAACCGTTGGTCCGAGTGGTTTAGTCATAGCACTAGACACTTCCGCCGAGATGCTTCGACTCCTCCACAAAAAGCAGGTATGCCAGGTCGTAGTGGGAAAAGTTCCCGGCTTGCCTTTCGGTAATGGATTGTTTCAAGCCGTGATGGGAAATTTTGTTGTCTCTCATTTTAAGAGCTATGAACTGGGCTTGGCGGACATGATCCGGGTTCTGTCGCCGGGAGGAAAACTGGGTGTGACGACCTGGGCTGCCGGTGAAGACCAATACGGACAAGCCTGGAAGGAAGTTACAGCAGCATTCTTAGATGCTGATCGCCTTCAGGCGGTGTTTCTGGAAATCATCCCGTGGGAGGAATGGTTCTCCCAAAAAGAAAATCTTCGGCAGGCGTTAGAAGTGGTTGGTCTCGCTCAGATCGAGGTTAGTCAACGAAGATACCGGATTATGATGAATGTCACCGACTATCTTTCGATCAAGGAAAACACTGTCGAAGGAACGTTTCTGCGGCGGACTTTAGAAGCCCGGAAATGGGAACAATTCAGGCAAGAGGTCAGTGAGTTGTTCCAATCCAGGTTCGGCGAGTCAGTGGAGTATAATGGTGATGTGTATTTCGGAACAGGTGTCATGCCCGGCGGATAGATGCCGCCTGTGCCATCGGATTTCAGCTGAAACTTGTAGGAATTAACCTTTGTCAAAAGCTGCCTTGAAAGCGATCAGTTCCGTTTTACTCGATTCATTATTACTTTCCGGATCAGGTCTAGCCGTTTCTCTATTTGCTGAGTCAGAAATAAAGTCATTCACCTCTAAGCGGCATCAAAACATAACGAAAACTCTCACATTCATTAGGTAAAGCCAACTCAAAAGGACTATTACTATCATTAAAAGATAGGGTAAATGTCGGACTTCCCGCTTTTGCTATTACTTGCAAAAAATCCTGCATATAACGGCTGTTAAAACGCAGAGCGTGAACATTTTGAGAATTTCCGCCATTGAGAACCGCCAACATTTCCTCTTGTGCTTCGCCTTCTGCGGTGCTTGATTTCAAAACCAGTTTGCCTGACTGAATTTCCATTGTGATGGAATAATTTTTAGTTTCGCTGGTTAAAGTTACACGCGAGAGCGATTGACGGAAATCTTCGGTGCTGATTTCAGCGGTAAATGCAAGATTTTTGGGCAAAGCCATCTCCCAATTTGGGAACGTCCCCGTCAGTTTCCGCGAAAAAAGGGTGTGTCGTCCGACCATAAAACAAAGTTGATTGGCTGTCTCACCGATTTCAATCAAGGATTCGGCATCGCGCTTAAGTTCCCGGTCAAGCAAATCTTCAAGTTGGAGGAGCAATTTCTTCGGAATAAGTAAGTCAAGTTGCTGTCCACTCGAATTGACGAGCGGAAAGCGGGTATAGGCAAGCCGATGACCATCAGTTGCGACTAAAATTAAGCTCTGCTCATCAACCACGAGTTTTGCGCCGTGAATTGTGAAGCGGCCCTGCTCGGTCGTGACGGCAAATACTGTTCGACGAATAGCTTCGCGCAATAAGACAGTTGGCACACGCACGCCAGGTTGTTTGTTCATTGGAACTTCGGGAAACTGCGAACTCTCAACCGTGCTGAGTTTATGCCGTCCTTTCTTGTAACGGATTTCAATTTGTCCATTCTTATTAAGCGCAAAGTGAATCGGCTCATTTGGCAGTTCGCGGCTGATTTCATAAAGTTTTCTGCCTTCCACCAAAATTGAACCGCTCTGCAAAACGTCCGTTACTTGATTGACGCGCATCGTGACATCCAAATCGGTTGCCGTGAGTGCTAATTCGCCTTGAATATTCGTTTCCATTTTGATTTTGCTCAAAACCGGAATCGTGGCTTTCCGTTCAATGACGGGCGTTAAAAGTCCAAGCTCCTCTTTGAGAAGCGACGGGTTAATAATAAATTCCATAATTTGTTGATTTTGCTGATTTTTCTCAGTCTTATTAAAGGGATTAATATTTGTTGAGACTCGTTTATTACCTGCCGCTTCTGTTTTTATTTTAGCGGGAATAATCGCATTTGGGGTGAAGTTTTGATTTGGAAATTCTAATTTGATCCCCGAGACAATACCTGCCACACCAAATGAATAACAAATGCGGCTCATCCTCGTTTCACCGTAATGGTCAGTCAAATAAACGAGCGCATCAAATCCGAAAAATCAGGGATTTCCAAATAATCCTCCCACATACCACCGTGAGTCTTTTGGCTGATTTGGGAGTGTTGAAGCGGTTTCATTTTACTTTAAGGTCTTGCCAGCGGGAATCTCATTGCGGTATTCGCCCGCTTGAATTTCGATTTCTTCGTTTATCCGGTCACATTCAGCTTGGATGACCGGATGCCATACCGGATTAATTTCGGTCTGCGGAATGTAATTTACCCGCGCCCATTGCTTGAATTTTTTCTTCTCCTGTTCGGTTAATCGTCTAAACATTTGTGCCAGAAAACCTCACTTTGTCTGTTCCAAAAGTTACTTCAATTATTTTGGTTTAAAACTACTTGCCCTTTCTTTCGGGTTGCCTTTAGGTCAATCACACGCTGATTGCCGCTGCCTGTCCAAAGTCCTGCTTGATCGGCAAGCGATTGAATAAACGGACCGTCAATCAAAATATCAATTTCACCAAGAATCTCGTTGATTTCAGGCTCTTTGATGGCTTTCTCGCACAAAGTTTCCAATGTATAGCCGCTGTAACAAACAATGTGCGGACAGTTCATTGAACGCAACTCTTTGATTAAGCCAAACAATCCGATTGGTTGGGCAAACGGTTCACCTCCCAAAATTGTCACCCCGTCGCGCTCGTATCTCGGATCAAGCAAAAGGGCGGCTAATTTTCCGACTGAAATTAATTTACCAGCGTCCCGGCGATGGAGTTCGGGAACGTAACAGCCTGGACAATTCAATGGGCAAAACTGGAATAAAACCGAGCTGCGTCTGCCCGGTCCTTCGGTTAAGGAATTGTGATAGTAACCATTAATCCGAACTGCGATTTCGTCTGATTTGGTTAAAGTAACATTTGGCGGTTCGATCTTCACCAATGGACGGGCACAGGCGATTTTACGCGATTCACCCAAACTTTCTTCCAGAAATTCTAACGCCCGTTTGGTTAAACTTGAATTATCTTCAACCACGACTTTCCCGCCGATTTCGTCAACAATAAAGGTGATTTCATTCATTTTGCCTCCTTGGAAGTTAATCGCCGCCTTTGGTTTTAACGATGGAACGGGCAGCAAAATCGGCTGGAGTTTTGTTTTCATAAATCGCTAAACTACGGGCGACAAACTCTTCTCTCGAAAATTCTGTGCCTGTTGCTTGAGCGCGAATCGCCCGGTGTAGTCTTTCGGTAAATTCAGGTGAAAAGGTGGTGACTCTGATTGCCTTGACGATGCCGGTTGCGGCTTCAACCAGAATGATTTTGAGCAAGATTCGGGTCGCTGGATCTTTGCGGGGTTCGGGAATCCGGCGATCTTCTTCCGCCACATTCCACCACGAAAAAGCTGAATCTGACCATGGCAAGATTTCGCCAAAACGATAGAGCAAAAAGATAATCCCATCTTCGCAATAAAGCCCAAATTCGGCTTGCTCTTCACGAACTGCCCGAATCTCATTCGGATGCAGATTTTTCATCGAAAGCAGTAGCGTATGATCGCCGGCTTGATAATTGTATTCAATCGCTTCAGGCAATTCGTCTCTGCCTGCAAAAAGCGGTTTTCCAAGAGCAACTATTTGCATAATTTTTAGTTTTAAAAAGAAAAAGGCACTGTCCATTGAAGCCACGGACAATACCGAAAGATAAGAAAAGCGGGAAAAATTATTGGATTGATCGGTGCCAAATCATTTTCCTTTGATCCGTTGTTTAACCTGCGGCTGAAGATTATATTCGCGGGTTTTCTCGTCCCGTGACGGCTTGCCGAAGATGTTTTTGATGGCTTCGGCTGTTTTCTCACAGGCAGAACCCAAGATTCCGTTAATCTTTGTTTCCATTTCGCCTGTTTCCGTATTTATTTCAATTTCGACTTCCGGCATTTGTGTTTATCCTCCCCCAGCCACTCAATATTTGATCCGAATTTTAATGGTTGAACCGACGCGTTCCTGATGAAGTGTGCCGCGTAAACTGCGAGCTAGTTTTTCTGCTGATTTGAGGTTGTAATTGGTTTTCAAGGTCGTCAAAAACTTCCCTTGCATCATGTATCGCTGATCATATTCACTAATCACTGGCACGTAACCGGCATCGGTTTTCTGAAAACCGAGATCGTTTGAGGCACTGCCAATGAATCTGCGCCTCACGACAATTTGGGCAGTTTCCTCGCGCTCGTCGCCGCGATAACCGTAGAGTGAAAGACTTTCGCCTTCTTCAGTATTGGTGTAACCGCATTCTTCCAGTGCCTTCAAGAGGCATTCGCGGTCTTTAAACGCAGTTTCATTGAAGGTCATGTATTTTGACATTTTTGATTTCTCCAACTCGGGACAGAAGTTTCTGACATCTGCTTATTACCGACCGCTTTCTTTTTTCAATCAGATTTGAATTAAAAAAAGATGGATATTATTTCTTTCACCGCAAAAATATTTATATTTTCTGTTCCGATAAATTTATTTATTGATATAATTTATCATTCCTGCTAACATGGACATGTTAATTATCATGGACATGTTAATTATGAAAAAAAGTGTCAGGAATCTAAAAATTGGAGAATTACGGGAAAGCCAGATCAGGGATCTCATCACAAATGCTTTCAAAG
>DAORIL010000428.1:0-5991 GCA_035438525.1 Pyrinomonadaceae bacterium | reverse complement strand
ATTGGAGACAACTAGAATGGTAGCAAAAATTTATTTTTCACTTTGGATATTTGGTTTAATGGCAGCAGGAATCCTTTATTTGACCGGCAATTTAACTCCCTTTATGCGAGTTGTATTCGGGTTTCTAACCTTCGGCACATTATTTATGGGTTTTTTATCAGTCATTCCGACAACTATTTTCCACGGATCACCAAAAGAACATTAGTCAAATAAATATTTGCTGGCAACGCAAACGGGATTTGAAGTAATTCATTTCCCGTTTTTTTGTTCGGGTATGATTAGTTGGGGCTTAAAGGTGCTTCGAAAATTGGAAATACCTTACTTTCTGTGTAAAAGGAATTTCCACAATCGCAATAATTTGTCCAAGGTCGAACAGTATTTGTCTGCAAAAATGCTCTTTTTTTGCTTAGACATTTTGGGCAAACTAGTTTGAAGCTAATTCTGCCCCAAGTTGGAAGAAATTGAGAGTCTGTTTTATATTTTCGGTCGTGAAATGGTGAATACCAATATTCAATTTGATAAATAACTTCGACTAAATTATTTTCGATGTTGCTTTGTTTTGAGATTATTTTAATTGGAAATTTATGTTTTGTTTTTATACAAATTCCAAATTCTTCCTTTTCACAAATATTGATAGTTCTTCTCAGAGATTCACACATAAAACAATCTAAAGAAATTTCAACCTCATTACCAAATTCAATTTGAACATTTTTGGATAATTCTAAAATTACTTTTAAGTTAATGAGTTGAGAGCCTGATTTTTTATCATTATACATTCTGATTCCTTCGATATTTGTGCGTAATCGGTCTTCTGCGCCCAACTCCGATCGCATTTTTTGAAATGATGATCGTTGGCGGAAGTTGTTGACGTTTGAATTCGTTCGCGGGTGATTCGACTTTATTCAAAATCGAATAAGTTAATTCGCGGTCATTACCTTTTTCTATAATTTCTTCGGGTGAGAGTTTTTGCTCAAAATAAAGCTCTAAAACTTTGTCCATCAACGGATAAGGCGGCAGTGAATCGGAATCGAATTGATTCGGCGCAAGTTCGGCAGATGGAGCCTTATCTATGATTTTGACGGGAATGATTTCGCGTCCGGCTTTGGCGTTGATGTATCGGCAAACATCCCAGACTTCGGTTTTCAGAACATCGCCCAACACTGCCAAACCGCCATTTGTATCACCGTAAAGGGTGCAATAACCGACCGCTAATTCTGATTTATTGCCTGTCGAAAGCAAGAGGCGACCTTCGGCGTTGGAAATTGCCATCAGAATCACACCGCGGAGGCGAGATTGCATATTTTCTGCCGCTAGATTTTCGCCGCCTTTGTTTGGTTTTTGAAAATGAAGTTGTCCCAGTAAAGTTTCAAACGCGCTTGAAATCGGTTCGATGCGCGATTCGCAACCGAGATTTTTGACCAATTCCTCAGAATCTTTAATGCTTCCTTCTGACGAAAACGGCGATGGCATCATCACACACAGTAAATTTTCCGCGCCTAACGCCTCACAAGCGAGCGCGGCAACCAAAGTTGAATCAACTCCGCCGCTCAAGCCTAAAACTGCTTTGGTAAACCGATTTTTACTCGCATAATCTTTGATTCCTAAAACTAAAGCATCGTGAATTGCACCGATTTCTCCGCCCGTGATTCCGCGTGAATCCGGTTTGCGGACATCAAGTTCAACCGATTCGACAAATTCTTTAAACGCAGTTGCCTGCAAGATAATATCGCCTTCTTCATCAGCAATTAGCGAGGCACCGTCAAAAATAATTCCATCATTTCCGCCAATCAAATTAACAAAAACAATCGGCACTCTGGCAAGCTTTGCCCGATGCGCGACCATATCACAGCGCAGTTTGATTTTCCCTTTGTTGTAGGGCGAAGCGTTGATAGAAATTAAAACGTCGGGATGCTGCTGAAGTGCTTCTTCTGCCGGATCAACGTCGTAAAGTCTTTCTTTCCAAAAGGTTTTGTCGTTCCAAAAATCTTCACAGACAACTACACCGATTTTTTTGCCGTTAATTTCAAACAATTTATTCGGCTTTTCGTTTGGCTCAAAATAGCGCGGATCGTCAAAAACATCGTATTCAGGCAACAAAGTTTTATCTACAAATCCGACCAATTCGCCGTTTGAAATAACTGCCGCACAATTATACAAACGCCGTCCGTCCTTTTCATCATTCGGGCGAATCGTGCCGACAATTGCAGTTATTCCAACAGTTGCAGGAATAATTGATTGGAGCGGATCAAGAGCGTGTTCGATAATATCGCGGTCCTGGAACCAATCCTGCGAAGTGTAGCCGTGGGTGCAGACTTCGGGAAAAACTACGATGTCGGAATTATCAGCCTTTGCTTTTTCGATTCCTGCCAAAATTTTGGCAACATTGCCTGCGATGTCGCCGTTGGTTGTGTTGATTTGTGCGATTGTAACTTTCATTGAGGAAATTTTAACGCAAAGGCGCAGAGACGCAAAGAAGTTATTTATTTTCTTTCATCATTTTAACTAATTCTCTCCCCCCATTTTCTAGCATTTTCTTGAGATATTCCATTGAGCCTTGAGGCGGACAAACATAAACAGCTTCAATAAATTCTCTGGGAGGAAGATAAAAATGATTGTTGATGTAATGCGTGATTAATTCAGGACAAACATAGATTTTGCCGTTGTGCGGAATGAAAATATTACTTACTCCTTTTGCACTGTCATTCTCAAATTGAAATTGACACAAATCGCACAAATGATGACCCATAAAAACCGCAAATGTCCAAGGATTTTTGCTGAACTCACAAAGTTTGGTATAGACATCTCGCGGAATTGTGTCGGTTGAATAAGGTTTTCCATTTTCTAGCCAGCCGATTGCTGTGAGAAATTTTGGGTATTGTTCACCAAAATAATCGCATTGAGTTAAGTCTTCATACCACATAAGTTACAAGTGTATGCCCGAAAAATTTATCAAGCAAGCGGAATATATTTACAATTTAGCGGAATTAAAAGATTATGAAAATAAAAATCTTATTGTTAATTTCCCTGTTAGTTTATAGCGTAAATGCTTTCGCGCAAACCGCCCGCAGCCGAACCGAACCGATAAAAGTCGGGGAAACTGTGCCCGATTTTGCCTTGAAAGACCAAAACGGTAACGAAGTTAAGCTTTCCGACGTCGGGCAAAATGTAATGCTCGTTTTTTATCGCGGTTATTGGTGTCCGTTCTGTTTTCGTCAATTATCGGAATTACGCACACTTTTGAAGGCTGATGATAAGGTCAAAGTTTTTGCGGTTACGGTTGATAATGCGATGCGAAATAAAAGCGTGATCGAAAGATTAGGCAAAGACGGTAAAGGCGAATTTACTTTTCCGATTTTGACGGATGAAGGGCACAAAACAATTGATGCTTTTGGAGTTTTTGACCCTGCCTATATCGGACAGGAATTTGAAGGAATTCCGCATCCGGCAATTTATATTTTGGATAAAGACCGGAAAGTTTTATTTGCTAAAGTCGAGCCGGATTATAAAAAACGTCCAACCAATGCAGAGTTAAGGGTTGAATTGGATAAGTTGAAATAAATCAAGTCTCAAGTCTCAGGTCTCAAGTCCAAAGTCAAATAAATCAAAGACTTGAGACTTATCAGACTTGAGATTTATCAATATCACTCTTTTTAACCATCGTCAGCCGATTGCCGCGTTCATTGTATTTCACTTCATCCATAATGTTGTAGATAAAAAGGACTCCGCGTCCCGAAGTTTTGAAGAGATTTGTCGGGTCAAGCGGATCGGGAATAGCGTTGACATCAAAACCTTCACCTTCATCTTCGACAGTAAAACGGGCTTCTTTAGCAGAAATATCGGCAGTTATGCGCACCAATTTATTTGAATCAAATTTGTTGCCGTGTTTGACCGCGTTGACAAAGGCTTCATCAAGCGCAATGAACAGGTTTGATTGCTCGGGATTGATAACTCCGAGTTTTTCGACGCGCTTCATCAAATAATCCAAAACGGCGTGCATCGTAGAAATTGCGCTCGGCAGTTCAAATTCTATTTTTTCGTGAAGATTTTTAATAACCTCTGTTTTATCAACAAATTGGATCTTGTAATTAAGAGTTGTTTCGACAAAGCTTTTCAATTCATTTTCGTCAAATTCATCGCGTTTGAAATTGGTAGCACAAAACTTAAAGGCTTTGATCGGTTCGTCTAAATTTAGCGAAGCTGAAGAAATGTGGGGCAGACACGCAGTTGAATTCCCATTCTGATTCGGCTCGCAAATTAAATTTTCACCGTCTAAATCGGTTATGACCAAATCAAATTTTTCAATATCATCAAGGCAAAGTGCATCTTTTCGGCTTTCGGTAGTTTTGACTTGATGACCGTTTTTTTCAAAAGCCTCTTTGAGCGCACTGGCTAAATCATCATGGTCATCAATAATCAAAATTTGTCTTTGCATTTTTACCTTTTCAAGTTGGAATAAAGAGCCTTTTACTCAATTTTACGTCAAAATAAATTTCTTTGTTGCACATAATAGCTCAAATTGATAGCTTTTTTCTAACAATGTTGGAAAAAAATGACAAAAATAATTCGGTTTATCAGTTTCAAGACCTTTCTAAATACTCATTTAAGCAACGCTTGACGATTTATCTCGCAGATTTAGCCTTTTTCGCAGTGATTTGGTTAATTGGAAAAACAACCAAATTTGAGTATGAAGGATTGGAAAATATCGAAGCCATCGAAAAAGCCGGAAAATTGCCGATTTATGCAGTTTGGCACAATCGGATTTTTCTCGGGACTTTTGTTTTGAAAAATCGCGGAATTGTTTTTCTCACTTCACAAAGTTTTGACGGCGAATACATTGCACGTTTTCTGCAACGATTTGGTTATGGAACGGTGCGCGGGTCTTCGACCAGAGGCGGCATCGGCGGATTAGTTGAGATGATTCGTCTGATGCGAAAAGGTTTTTCGATGGGTTTTACGGTTGACGGCCCCAAAGGACCAAAATACGTAGTCAAATCCGGTGCCTGTCATTTAGCCAAAAAAACCGAAAATCCCCTGCTCCCTTTTTCAGTCGAAGCCAAAAAATTTTGGACCGTTAAAAGTTGGGACAAACTCCAAATTCCTGCCCCTTTTTCCCGTGCTAAAGTCTTTTTCAGCACACCTATTTATGTTTCAGCCAAAGCCAAGGACGAAGAAATCGAAAATAAACGTCAAGAATTGCAAAATGCGCTTGACGAATTAGTAAAACGTGGTGTTCAATGGCGTGAAAGCGAAAATTAAAGACGCTGGATGTCCCCCAAAAAAGTTACATTTGCGCTAGAGGTATGCTTACCGTTCTAGGCAAAATTATATTTAAACACATAAAAAGGAGAGTATAAATAGATGTCTCTATTTGATTCGATTATTAGTGGAGCTAGTGAAAAATTTGGATTGGGCAATAAAGCCGGAACAGTGCTTTCTGCTCTTTTGTCTTTAATGACTGATCAAAATCGCGGCGGATTTGCCGGATTTTTAGACCTTTTCAGTAAAGCAGGTTTGGGCGACGTTGCGTCTTCATGGATCAGTGCAGGAGTTAATCAAGAACTTTCTGACGAACAAGTTGAATCGGCGTTAGGTGCAAATACAATTGGCGAAATTGCCAAACAAGCGGATATAAGCAAAGCTGATGCAACCTCGGCTTTAGGCTATATGATTCCAAATGTGGTTGATAAACTAACCCCGGACGGAATCGTGCCGGACGAAAAAGATCTGTTGACCAAAATCGGTGAATTTCTTTCAGGAATTGGCGGTGCAGTTGCAGGCGCAGCAATTGCCGGAGCAGGCGCAGTTGGCGCAGTTGCAAGTGGTGCGGCTGACAAAGTTGGTGATGTTGCAAATGCTGCCGTTGATGTGGTCGGAGACGCGGCTGGCGCAACCGTTGATGTTGGTAAAAAAGCTGTCAGTGCCGTTGGCGATACGGTTGGAGGAGCAATGAACGCAGTCGGCAATGTTTTTGATGGGGATAATGATAACAAC
>DAORIL010000427.1:0-5999 GCA_035438525.1 Pyrinomonadaceae bacterium | reverse complement strand
GCTTTGCGGTTTGGTTGAGTAATAACTACATCATTTTCGACAATCGTTTGCTTCATTTCATTGTTTGCATCCAAAAAAATATCAGCGACCCCGCTTAAAATCCGGTCCGTTCCCTGTCGAATATCAACCTTGTTTTCATATTTCAAATGCTTATCTTTATCGCTATAGGAAATCCTTTCGGAAGCGGCTGAAACAGGTTGATTAGTAGTTTTCCCAGCCTCCTTCTTTTTAACATTATAAAGCAGGCTTTGAACATTGCCTGAACCTTCAAAACGGCTTTCTTTTTGATACAAAACCAGTTCGTTTGAGCGAACATAATTACTTTCTTGCCAGGCACGGGCATTTCCAGTATAAATTCCGATCTCTCTTTGATGGTCAAATTGGGCATTTTCGGCAGTTATATAAACCGGAGTATTTGTTTTGGTAAAAGGAGTTGCGCCATTTGTCTGTTTTTGGCTGTAATAGGTGGTTGAAACTTTTGAACGCAAAAATGATTTGTTATTTTTCATATCCAAATCAATTTCACCAGCTTTTGCCCTTGCCCGGGAATCAAAAACTGTCGGTTCCCCACCACGTAATTTAACAACTTCATCAACCTCTGTATAAGTAATTTGATTTGCTAAACCATTTCGGTCAAGCTCATTGAATTTTGCGTTTCCAATTGCATCAAACTGTTGAATATCTTGGGTTTGCTGATTAAAAGTTGAATTCAGTTTATCCGCCCAGAGTTTTTGGACACCGCGATTTTCATTGGCTACCGTAGGAACACGGACGACTTGGGTTTTAGTTGTAGCTGAACAATTTTTGGCAATATTCCCAACTTCGTAAAAATCACAATCAAATCTTGCTCCATTAATTGTGGTTCGATAATTATTTGGCGCAGCGGTCAAAGGCTCAACTAATAATTCAGCATCCCCGACTGCTTCAACCTTACTTAAATCTTTTCCATTAGCACTAAAAAAAGTTTTAACTGCATTCGCCGTAAGCTTCTTATTTGATGAATTCGGACGATTGGTTGGGGCATCCAATTTGACCGTTGTCCGACCATCAGTTTGGGTTTGATTCATTAAACCGTTGAGGTAAAAAACCTTAATTGAATTTGGTGCCCAAAGTGTTGCTTTTGAATACTCATCTGGCTTAGTCGGAACCAAAACGACTGTGCTTTGCCCGGTAGAAATTGCATTTTGGATTATTCCATTAGCATCAAAAATTGCATTCATTTCCGCCCCACGAACCTCCGAAGTTTGGGCTGCGGAAACTTGTCGTAAAAAGGCATTTCCTTTGGCGACAGCATTTTGAATTTTATCGGTGTTATTAAAATTGGCAGTTAATTCATTTCCCGTTATTTCAGTAGTTTTTTCCGGGGTAACTTGTTTTAAATAGGCATTTCCGGCAGCTGTTGCATTTTGTAATTTTTTGGTTGGAAACAATTGTGCATTTATAACATCTCCCTTGACAAAACTTCCTCCCTGAGTAATTTCTGCCCCCCCAGTTAATGAAATTTTACCGTTTGTCTGCTCATAAACGGCTTCGGAGGAATGAATTGTTGTTGGCTGATTATCTTCAACAGTTACTATTTCAACATTCTCTTTCAAATCAAATTTGTCCGCTGGTTTATCATAAACAGCATTTTGAGCGCGTATTTTAGTGGGCTTGCCGTTTTTGTTTGTTTCGATGTAAACATTACCCTTTGCCGTGGCGTTTTTTAATTCTTGTTCAAATTCTACGGTTGATTGGTTGGCGTTTATTTTTGTATATTCGGGATTTCCACCCGTCGGTTTTGCGAAAATTTCAGTGTTTCCGTTCAAGTCAATCTTCTTAATTTGTTTTTCAACGCAAAAGGCGGTTGCTTCATCGGCTTTAATATCAGTGGCTTGCTTAAAATTTCCCTGGTTTCCAAGCGGAACTAAGTTAATAATGACATTTTGTTTTGCAAATATTTTTTGTTCGATTGGTTGCCCTTCGGCTTTGGTGGTTTCTTGAACCATTGCGTAACCAGCCACAATTTTTGCACTCTGCAATTTTGCTTTGGCTACCTCGTCTTTTTCCAGATCAGGATCAACATTGGCAGTTATTTCTACATCTTTAAGTAATTCGACCCGTTTTTCCTTGATCTTGAAAATTGCACCGGTTGATTTACCCTTGATATTATCACGTTCGAATTCAGTTGATTCCGGGCTTTCTGCAACTTCAGATTCCCGATTATAGGTGACTAATTCGGTTTTAAGTTTCGCCCCATTTCGGCTTTCGATATTCACATCGCCGACAAATTTTGCATCAAAAAGCTTTGAATTTTGCGGATCGGGAACATAGATGGCCTGATGCGAAGTAATTCTGTCGAATTGTTCTCCTTTTTCGTCATAAACTTCAATATAGGCATTTTCTAGTTCTTGATGTTTGTCTGTGAAAGTCGTAGCTTTATCAGCCTTAATGTAAAATTTGGTGATGTCTCCCTCAGTTTCACGCCGTTCGTAACTAGTGATAACGCCTTCAACATCTTTTGACAGTTGCACTTCTTTTCCTTTAATTACAAATTTTTTCTCACGGCGGGTAAAAGAAACTCCAATCCAAATCAAAGAGACAATTAAACCAAAAATTGCAGTCCCTCCAATTATTTTGGGCAAATTGGCTCTGTAATCAAAGGAATTTGTAGGTTTTTGAACTATATTTTCTGCCATTTACAAAAATGATTGTAACACCTTAAACAACTTACCTCGAAATAATTAGCTTAGTTTTTTTCCGAAACTCTTAAATCTTCAACTACTAATTGTAATCTTGTATTACCGTTCCAAGAATTTGCCTCAGGAGAATAAACCAGTTCGATGCAGGAATTACGGGTTAAAGTTTGCTCTAATGATTTTTCAACTCCATCCCACCAAACCGCCTCAAATTGTTTTCCTTGTTTATCTTTTAATTTGAGCCTCAAATGCTTTTCTTTCATTACAAATGGCTCATCCACCAAAAATAGATCTTTAGTCAAAAATTTTGGTTTCGCATTGCCCTGTCCAAATGGTTCCAGTTGTTTTAATTCCTCAACTAAATGTAAATCCAGCGTTTGGGACGAAACGGAAGCGTCAATTCTAATTTCCGGGGTTAAATCCTCAGTAGTTAAATGTTGTTTAGCATGTTGATTAATTTTGACCCTTAGTTCATCAATATTTTCTTCTTTAATGGTAAAACCGCAAGCGGCGGCGTGTCCTCCAAATTTTTCAAAAAGTTTTGCGCAGGATTCTAAACCGTTGAGCAGATGATAATTAGCAATACTCCGGGCGGAACCATGCCCAAGTCCATCCTCTATTGATATGACTAAACTAGGTCGGTAAATTTTGTCTGAAATTTTGGAAGCTGCTAAACCAATAACTCCCCGATGCCAACCATTTCCGGCAACAACAGCAACGTGAGACTGGTGTTTACTTCCGCCATTTTCGATATATTCATGTAAAGCTAATTCAGTAATTTGTTTTTGAATCGTTTGACGTTCACGATTTCTGCTGTCCAAGATTTCTGCAAATTCACGGGCTTTTTCAAATGAATCCGCTTCAAAAAGTTCAACCACCTGACGCGCAACATCCATTCTTCCAGCCGCGTTGATGCGTGGTGCAATCCGAAAACCAATATCCAAACTTGTCATTTCCGAATTACAATCCGCAACTTCCATTAAAGCCCGAAGTCCAAAGTTTTTAGCCTTTTGCAAATCATGTAAACCAAGCGATACTATAGCTCGATTTTCTCCAGTTAGATTCATCATATCGGCGATTGTTCCGATGGCAACAACTTTTAAAAAACCCTCAACTAATTTCTCGCGCCCTTTTTCCCGCAAAAGTGCATGGGCAAGTTTAAAAGCTACTCCAACTCCAGCTAAATTTTTATCTGGATATTCGCAACCGGTTTGATTTGGATTAACAATGGCAAAAGCATCCGGGTTTCCGTGAGTTTCATCGGATAAATGATGGTCTGTGATGATTAAATCTACCCCATTTTCCTTTGCCCAGGTTGCAGGTTCAAAAGCTCTAGCACCCGTGTCAACACTGATGACAAGCGTATAACCTTTATCTTTTGCTTCACTTAGCTTTGGGATATTGATGCCGTAACCTTCGGTAAAACGGTGCGGGACATGGAATCCTGTCTTTGCCCCGAGAATTTCCAGAGCCTTTCGCAAAACAACCGTTCCAGTGGTTCCGTCCACATCATAATCGCCCCAAATTAGGATTTTTTCCTGATTTTCGATTGCTTTAAAAATGCGTTTGACTGATGTTTCGAGTCCTTTGAGCAGGTTTGGCTCGTGCAAATCATTGATTGATGGTTTAAGAAATTTTGCAGCTTTTTCTTCGTTCTCAAAACCCCGGGAAATTAAAAGAGCCGCAATCAGCGGCGAAATTTTTAGAGTTTGGGCAAGGGGGATAATCTGATCTCGGTCGTGTTTGAGAATGTTCCAGCGTTTCATTCCAATAAATTACAGGAATTTCCACTATTTTTCCAGAAATGAAATAAAGTTTTATACTTGAGCCGAAATGTAGCCGCCGTAAAGTAAAATTAAAATAGCTGCACCAACAATTATTCGGTAAGCAATAAAAACGCCAGTTGAGCGTTTACGTAAAAAGGCTAAAAGAAACCAAATTGATAAATAACCAACTACGGCTGAAACTAAAGTCCCAATTGCCAATTGCACCAAATCATCTTTTGACAACAAATGATACGCTTCCTTTAATTCAAGCAATCCGCTGGCAGTAATTGCCGGCATCATTAACAGAAATGAAAATCTGGCAGCAGCCTCACGCTTTTCCCCGGCCAGTAGTCCTCCCATTATTGTTGAGCCGGAGCGACTTGCACCGGGAATCAGTGAAAGAACCTGGCAAAAACCTTGAGTTAGCGCATCAACTAACCCAAATTCTTTCAACTCTTTTCTTTGTGAACCGATAAATTCTGCTAACAGAAGTAAAACGGCAATCACAATCATCATCGTTGCGATAACCCACAAATTTTTCGTCTGTGGACCTTCGATAAGTTTTTTGAAAATTAACCCAACTGTTCCGATCGGAATTGAACCAAGAATTATTAACCAACCCAGCCAAGCGTCTTCGGAAAGCCACATTGGGCGGGTTCCGTGGGTTCCCGAAAAGGAAATCCTGTTTTTTCGAGTCAGTGCAGCCCAATGATCCCGAAAAAATGCGGCCATAATATTCCAAATATCAAAGGCAAAATAAGCAAAGGCGGCAACCAAAGTTCCAAGTTGAATAACTGCGATAGTTGCCGTAATTTGTTCCGGATTACCGCCATAAATACCAGTTAAACGGCTGGCAAAAACAAGGTGAGCAGTGGAACTAATTGGAATAAATTCGGTCAAACCTTGAACAATGCCAAGAATTATTGCTTGTAATAAATTCATAAAATTAAATAAAGGAAGGATTTGAAAAAACCTTTTGAATTGTCTTATTTTTGTGTGGATTCGTCAAAGCAAATCAGGCTTTTTGTTTCCGATAATTGGCTTTTCCTGCAATTTTATCATAAAGCCAACCTGGAAAAATTCTTCCTAAACGAACAAAAGCGGCTAACTGCCAGGGAAATGCCGAAAAACGCTTTTTCTTCCCAATCGCTTTAACAAAATAAGGAATTGCGTCATCTAATTCCATAATGAACGGCATTTTATTTTCCCGCCCGGAGGTTAATGGTGTTTTGATAAAACCGGGCTGAATTATTGTCACGTCAACTCCGCTTCCAATCAAATCAAGCCTTAAACTCTCAAAGAAATTGGTCATTGCACCTTTACTAGCTGAATATGAGGCAGAATAAGGCAATCCGCGAAAACCTGCCAGACTCGAAATTGCCACAAGTTGTCCGCTTCCTTGTTCGATCATTTTCGGCAAAACCGCAGTTACGGCGTGAACTGCACCCATAAAATTAATGTCGAATATTTTTTTGACTTCCGAATTTACTAAATCTTTGGCGTGTTTTGGTCCACCAACTCCGGCATTACAAATCAAAATATCAATCTTGCCAAT
>DAORIL010000426.1:0-6033 GCA_035438525.1 Pyrinomonadaceae bacterium | reverse complement strand
TTAAAAGAACAGAATGGAATCAAATAGTTTGTTCGGAATAACCAAATATCATGAAACTGAGAAATTGAATCAACTGTGAAAAATCTTTGACGCTCAACCTTTCAATTTGCTAAATTTAAAAGTGGCATATTGCCTTGTAGTTAAAAATTTAACATCGTTTCTCTTGCAATCCTCTAATCTTTACAACTACAATCAATCCATAGTTTATGAGTCAAGCCGTTAAAGAATTTGCTCTGAGTGAACAAATTGAGTTACCTGAATCACTTTTACATGACCGCAGATTTTTATTTAACCGCGAATTAAGTTGGTTAGAATTTAACCGTCGCGTTTTGCAAGAAGCCCTTGATGAAACAAATCCATTACTTGAACGCCTCAAATTCCTGTCAATTTTTTCAACTAATTTAGACGAATTTTTTATGATTCGTGTTTCGGGATTGAAAGAGCAAATTGCTGAAAATGTCAGTGAGCTTTCGCCGGATGGACTGAGCGCGGGCGAGCAATTACGCGAGATTAGAGAAAAATTGCGCCCGATGCTGGCAGAACAACTGCAGTGTTTGGGCGAAGAGGTTTTTCCTCAGTTAGCTGAGAATGGGATTGTCATTTGTAAATATGCAGATTTGACCGAAGCCGAAAAACAAATACTCAACGAATATTTTCTGCAAAATGTTTTTCCGATCCTGACTCCGCAAGCCGTTGATGCCAGTCATCCTTTTCCATACATTTCCAACCTCAGTTTAAACATCGGTGTGATGGTCGAACCCGATAAAACCAAAAGTGAAGGCAAACTCAAAAGACTTTTTAATGAACCGCGATTCGCCCGGGTTAAATTGCCGCCGAATGTTTCGCGTCTGATTCCGATTGATGAAAGCGGAACCAGATTTTCGCTTTTAGATGAACTGATCGCTGCGAATATTCAGCATCTTTTCCCAAATATGATTACGGGAAAATGCTTTTTGTTCCGCGTTACGCGTGATGCCGACATCGAAATCCGCGAAGATGAAGCCGGCGATCTTTTACGGACGATGGAAGAGGAATTGCATCGACGGAGGTTTAGTTTTGCGGTGCGGCTCGAAGTTGCAGTTTCGATGCCCGAAGAAATGATTCATTATTTAGCCGGATCGATCGGATTGACTGAACAAGATGTTTATCGCATTGAAGGTTTTTTGAACATTCCTGATTTAATGCGCCTGTATGGTTTGGAACGTCCTGAACTAAAAGATAAGCCGATTTCTTATGTTGTGCCGAAAGCATTACGTCCAAGCAAAAATGTTTTCGAAGTTTTGAAAAAACAAGATATTTTGCTCCATCATCCATACACGGCTTACAGCACCGTGACCGATTTTATCAATGCGGCAGCTGATGATGATGACGTTGTGGCGATAAAAATCTGTCTCTATCGAACAGGGAAGGATTCACCGATTGTTAAAGCGTTGATGCGGGCGAGTGAAAACGGCAAACAAGTTGCAGCATTAGTTGAATTAAAAGCACGTTTTGACGAAGAAAATAATATCGAGTGGGCGCGACGGCTCGAAAACGAAGGCGTTCACGTTATTTATGGAATTCGCGGCTTAAAAACTCATTCCAAAGTTACGCTCGTCGTCAGGCGCGAGGGCGAAGCATTAAAACGTTATGTGCATCTGGCAACAGGGAATTATAACCCAACAACTTCGCGGATTTACACAGATATTGGTTTATTAACCTCAGACGAAGAGATTGGTGCAGATGCCACGGATTTGTTTAATTTTTTAACGGGTTATTCGCAACAAATGAATTATCGAAAACTTTTGGTTGCCCCGGTCAATTTACGCGAAAAAATGATTCAACTAATTCGTCGTGAATCTGAAAATTCTAAACAAGGTAAAACTGCCCGAATTATCGCTAAAGTCAATAGTTTGACCGATGTTGAGACGATTCACGAACTCTACAAAGCGTCTCAAGCTGGTGTTAAAATTGATTTGATCATTCGCGGAGTCTGCGTTTTGCGCCCCGAAATTGACGGATTATCGGAAAATATTCGCGTGATAAGTGTTGTTGGACGATTCCTCGAACATAGCCGAATTTTTTATTTTGCCAATGGTGGTAACGAAGAAGTCTATTTCGGAAGTGCGGATTGGATGCAGAGAAATCTCAACCGCCGCGTGGAAGTAATTACGCCCGTTAAAGATAATGGGTTTAAGAAGATTCTGAAAGAAGAAATTCTAGCTGCCTATTTACAAGATAATGTTAATTCACAAGTTCTTCGCGCTGATGGAACTTACGAAAAACTCAATCCGATAGCAGAAGATAGTGCGTTTAATTCACAACTGTATTTTGTTGGAATGGAATTTGAGAAATAAGATTTTTTGACTTTTTGCATTAAATTTTAGAAAATAAGAAGCGTGGGAAGTTGACAGCTTCCCACAGGCTAAGATTAAGGCTTCAATTTCTTTTTGACCTTTTTCTTATTTTCAAGCAATTCAAGGCGTTTAACGATTTCGGCGTTGAACGTCTTTTCCTTTTGTCGTTGTTGAAAATAGCGAACTATCACAAAAACGAACCAAAGAAACTTGAAAAGTGACAATAGAAATTTCCATTCCATTGTGGTGTCCTCCTTTCTTCTTATTTTCAAACAATCAGACCTTTCGATCTGACAACTCTATTATATGCAATCGGTTAGAATTATCAAAGAATGAGAAAAAATAAATTCGTAATCCCAAATCCCAAATTAAACTGTGGCTTTCCACAGTATCTGAGCGTGTTCGGCTACCTTTTTTAATTTCCCGACTTGGCATCTAATTTGCGTTGTAAGCAATTAAAGGAGAATGCTTACGAGGTGAATTATGAATGGCGAAAAAAACAACAATTTATTTAATGCAGCAATAGTTTTGGCAGTTGGTATTGTCGTAGCCTCTGCTATTTTTGGTTGGTCTTATTCGAGAAGTAAAAAAGGTGATGAATCAATTACCGTGACAGGTTCGGCGAAAAAACGAATTCAATCCGATCTAATTGTTTGGAGCGCAAGTGTTACCGCCCAATCGGGGCAGATTTCGGACGCTTACAAACAACTAGCAGATAATATGCCGAAAGTAAAAAAATATTTGATGGACAAAGGAATTCCCGAAGCCCAAATTACTATTTCTTCGATCAGTTCGGTGCAGGAACGCGAAAAAGATTCCGAAGGAACCCCATCAGGAAAAGTTACCGGATATTCTTTGAAACAAGATATTCAAGTTAAATCAAACGAAGTCGAAAAAGTTTCGCAAGTGGCGCGTCAGGCAACCGAACTAATTAATCAGGGAATTTTTATTGAATCAAGCGCACCGCAATTTCTTTATACCAAATTAGGCGATTTAAAAATTGAAATGTTAGCCGAAGCCGCCAAAGATGCGAAAGCTAGAGCGGAACAAATTGCCAACAGCACCGGAAATAATATTGGTGCAGTTCGCTCGGCAAAAATGGGTGTGATGCAAATTACCGGCGCAGATTCAAACGAAGTGTCGGATTATGGTGTTAATGATACAACTTCTTTTGAAAAAGATATTACCGCAGTTGTAAATGTAAGTTTTGCAATAAATTAGAGAGAGTTTTTAAGTTCCGGGTTCTGTTTTTAGCAGAGTGAATCTGTCTAAAAGTGGAACTCGGATTTAATTTTGTGAAAAACTGGATTTTTATGAGACATTTTTTTTCTAAAATCATTATTTTTTTTATCACGCTCTGTTTTGGAGTGGCAATCACAACCTCAATTATTTTTTTTCAGAAGCCTGTCACGCGAAAATTAGCACTTTCAAATGTCCCTTTGACAATTCAAATTGCACAACCAGTTTTTTCACCTATTAGTAACAAAAATCTTTCGCCGTATGATATTGAAAGATTAATAAAATCTCATCCGCAGATTAAAATTGAAGAATTATGGGAGAATTTGAAAATACCCAAAACTTTTCACGGCACTTCATTTTGGAACCAAACCGATAATTTTTTCACCAGTTGTAATAATTGCACGGCTGAAACTTTCAAATTAGAACTGGACGGACAACCTAATCCAGAAGTTTTATTGAAAATAGAAGACCCTTACCATGAGACATGTCGCTTCTTGATTTTTAAACAAAAAAACTCAAAAACCGATACTAAATGGCAACTTTTGGATTATATTGACCACGATTTTGGCAGATATAAAATGCCAAAACATTTTACTTTTCTGAGCGGCGGAAAAAATTGGCTAGTGGTTCAAACTCAAGTTGGTTCTGGGACAGGATTTGCGCTTTACAATTATAGATTATTCACAATTAGAAATAATAAAGTTGTAGAAATTTTAGAATTTCCGGCAGAAGGTCATACGTTTAATTTGGGCTTGCCGGATTGGAGTTCTTCGGCACATATTATTGATTGTAAAATTGAAAAAAATACTGTTATTGTCGAAATAGAATTTGCGGCTACTTACAGCACCTTTAATGAAACGGATAAGGATGTTCTTTGGATTAAAAAACAAAAAGCTGTTTTTAGAAAAGATTTGAACTCAGGGAAAGTTATCCTTGATAGAAAAAAATCAAATTTATCGCAACGGGAATTAAAGTCTGTTTATGGATTTGATTCATTAACTAATGAGGCTATAGTCAAATATAACTTTGAAGAATTGAAAAAAATATCTCTCGGAAAAGACGCAGTGCATAAAAAATGGCTCCAAGATTTTTTACAACAATGTGAGCCAATTCGAGAGAAGAAAATTTTGCAAAGAAATCTTTCAAAATAATTCTTAAATGAAAAGTTTTTAGATTTTTGATTATTTTTCAATAAAAAAGGCAAAACCAGAATTCAATTCTGAGTTTTGCCTTTTGCTTTTTACCTTTTGCCTTTCTGCTAACTAGCGGATTCGCGTTTGACGATATACAAAATGCGGGTGCAGCTTTCGCAGGTCATGATTTTATCCGACATTTTGATTTCGACTAAAACCTGTGGGCGAAGCGACATAAAACAAGCACTGCACGAACCGTTTTTGACTTCGGCAACAGCGATTCCGTCCCGGCTTCTCTGTGCGAGGCGGTCATAAACACCTGCCAAAGTTTTCGGCAAAGTTTGAAAAACGACATCGCGTTCTTTGAGTTCTTTTGCCAATTCAGCTTTATTTTTAGAAAGTTCGCTTTCAAAATCTGCAACAGCTTTTGCCTGATTACCTTCGAGACTCGAAATCTCTTCAGATCGTTCGGCTAAAGTTTTTTCGACTTCTTCAATGATCGCCATTTTTTCTAATACTTGATTTTCGATAGCTGAAATTTGTTTTTGCAAAGCGTCGGCTTCGCGCATGGCGGTCTCATATTCTTTTTGATTTTGCGAGTTTTTTAGATTGCGTTCAGCTCGTTCTAGATAGGTTTTTTGTTCGGCAATATTTTTTTCTAAGGCGGCACGTTCGGCTTTAGCAGCTTCACTTTTGTTTTGTATTTCACGAATTTCAAAGGCGTGCTGTTCAAACTCTTGTTCAATACTAGCACGCCTTTCATCTGCGGATTGGATAGATTTTTTTAACCTTCGGATATTGGTATCCGTTTTCTGTAATTCAATTAACTTCTCAAGTTCTGACTTCACTTAATAAATATCTCCCTTTGATAAAAACAACTTCAAATAAAAATTTTCACATATTATTAGCTTGTGTGCAAACCGTTGGCGAAAGTCATTTTGTAGAAAGTAAAAAGTGGAAAGTGGAAAGTGGAAAAAGAAACTGTTTAATAAGTCTCAAATTTCTATGTTTTTCAACTATTTACATCGAATAATTTTTATCCAAAGAGCGATAGCCGATAGCTTCGCCGATGTGATTCGGCTGAATGGTTTCGCTATTGTCCAAATCGGAAATGGTGCGGGCAACTTTCAAAATTCTATCGTGGGCGCGGGCAGAAAGTCCCTGACGAGCCATCGCTTTTTCTAAAAGACTTTCACTTGCTGCGTCAAGTTCGCAAAATTTCCGGATTTGGCTGGATGACATCGCGGAATTTGAGTATATTCCTTCGCCGTTAAATCGTTTAAGCTGAATCTACACGCAGTCTCTCATCCCCCAAAATCCGATAT
>DAORIL010000425.1:0-6041 GCA_035438525.1 Pyrinomonadaceae bacterium | reverse complement strand
AACCCCGATACTTTTCAAATCGTGGATGCAAGCGGCAAGAGATTTGTCAGAGAATCAGGCACTTCTTGGATCGCGGCAGCCGACACATCAGGAATGGCGGATAAGTATATCGAATTTGCGGTTGACGGTGAGACGAAATGGGGAATTGATTCATCGTTTAATCTGAAAAAAATAGGCGGCGGACAATCGCCGGTTAACGCCGTTGTTGCCGAAACGCAAGTTCAGCCAGCTACTCAAGTTACCAACACGCCTGCTCCAACCAAAAGGTCAATTACCTTCAGAAATGAAGCCGGATTCGTTGCCAAAATGATGATTCAGTATTTTGAAGCGAGTCCAAACGGCGTGCCGTTGCCCAAGTTTTTGTTCACCGACAATCTCCCTGTCGGACAAAATAAAACTCTCGAAATTCCAAATTCAGCTCCGAACACGCAGATAGTCGTCAGCTTGATCGGCAGCGGGACAATGAAAGACAATTTTTCCAGCACCAGCATTGATGGAGGATTCACGGGAAACCGATGTTTCAAAGCGTGGGGCACATTATTCAGTCCGCAGGGCGGAGCTTGTCAATAAATTTGAGGAGAAAAATTTTATGAACGTGAATTATCCAAAAACTATTTCAATCAGCTTATTAAAATTCGCACTGCCGCTTTCTGTAATGCTTTTTTTGCAGGTTGCTGCTAACGCCCAAAGTTATACTCAGGCAGAACAAAACTGCTTTAATCAGGTGCAAAACAAAGTTGCCTGGAATAAAGCGGGAGAAAAGGTTTGGGGCGAAGCCAACATTCGCTCGCTATGCAAAGGAACGACCAATCCTACCGCCACAATTTCGTGTTTTACTAATGTTATTAACAATTATGATGATTGGAATCGGGGAATCAGAGAATGTTCAGCGACAGCGGCGAATAATTCTGCCAAAAATCAGCCCAACAAAATCGAAGGCGAAACTACCTATGAACCTATTCCGCTGACGGATGCCGGTTCAAACTCTAACAAAGTTGTCCGCGACACTAATTCAACTATGCAGACAATAAGCTATACCCAAGCCGAACAGAATTGCTTTGATATGGTGCAAAATAAGGTTGCCTACGACCAGCTCGGCACTAAGGCTTGGAACGAGGATAATATTCGCAAACTCTGTAAAGGAACGACCGATCCCACCGCCACAATTTCCTGCTTTAAAAATATTATCAGCAAATATAACGACTGGAATCGTGGAATAACAGAATGTGCGGCATCTCAAACCAAAGTTGATGACGGAATGATTACGCGGACGATAACATTGAAGGAGAATAGTAATTTCGTCAAAACGAATGTTGGTAAAATTATATTAATATCCAATTACGCCAAACCCGAAAACAAGGAAGATATTAAAACATATTCTGCTGCAACCCCTGCTTTTGGAAACTTCGAATCAAGAACTCTCAGTTGGAAATCGGGATTGAACGAAGACGTTGAACTTTGGATTGTATCCCAACACGATTATAAACCTTTTTTTAAGGCGATTTTTCCGAAAAACAAAGATTTGACAACTTTTTGTTATGAAATTTCGGGGACAGACTATGTTCAGGTAGTAAAAACCTGCGACGGCACGCCGACCTACGAAGCAAATTATATTGCGTTCAAGAATGAGTCGGCGTTTGTCGCCGATATGCGGTTGACCTACTATCCGTTAGGCGGTTCGACGACCAAAACTGCCTCGACAGAGGCAACTTTGCTGGGATACTCAAGAAAGCTCTATCTTCCTTTAGATGCCGATACTAATAGAACTATGACCTTCAGCGTCAATATGATTAGCGGATCTGATATTGCTAGAACACTAATTTCAAAAGAAGTAACCCTTAGTGATTTCGATACAGTGGGTTCATCCTGCTATAAGACTTGGGGAGCAGGCATGAATCCCAAAGCAAGCCCGTGTTCGCTCAATCCAAATGCCCGAACGATAAAATTTTGGAACAATTCAGGCTATGCGGCATCTTTGAAAATTACTTATTACGACAAAGACAATGCAGGCAATGATGTAGCAAAAACAATCAACACCAATGATATTGAAGTCACTCAAACCGACACCATCGAAGTTCCCCAAGGCACGTCGCTGACTCCGGTAAAAATTGAGTTCCGAAATAGTTGGAATGGTTACAAAACTTTCTCGACGATGAACGCTTCCGCCAATTTTACCGGCGAACTCTGTTACAAAGTCGAGGGAACGACCTTTGCTCCGACAGCGGCAACTTGCGACGACACGGTTGGTGATACTTCGGGCAAAACGCGGCAGATCAGATTTCAAAATGATGCGGGTTACGATGCTCAGATGATTGTCCAATTTTTTGTTGATGAAGTCATCAATGGACAAAAGATGGCAATGCCGAAAACGCTGACAACTGGTATGATAAACGGTCTCGGTGGCAAATTCCGCCTGGTCTCAATTCCAACAAATACATCAAAAGGATTGGGAATTTCGGTTGTAATTCAAGGGAATGCGACGATTAAAGGCAATGATGGTATTTTTGCAACCACGCTTCCCGAAGATTTCGCCGCTAGTCCGCAACCGTGTTTTAAGGTTTGGGGAACAGCGTTGAATCCATCGGGCGGTAAATGTAATCAATAAAATTATTAGAGTTACAAATTCCGATTTCACGACGGATAGAAAAATGATTGTTGAGGTTTTAGGGGCACTTAACAATTAACGGGCAGAAATTTAGCGGGCAGTGTCCAATTAAAACTGCGTGAACTTTGTGTTTTATCTTAAATTTATTCTGAAAAATAAATTTAAGATAAAAATATAAAGAAGATAGCATTCTGCCTGCTGATATTTTTTCTTTCAGTTTTGATCTCCAATTCCTAAAGCCTGCCTGACAAAATTAAGAATTTTCTTGATACTAATTATAAGACTGCAAAAGATGGAGCGTGGAAACCAGTTCCGAGTGCCTGTGACGATAAAAAAGCCGTATAAAAAGGTGATTTTGATGGTGACGGGCAACCCGATTATTAAGTTCGGTTTAAGACAGGGAAAACTCCGCAATCTCTGCGTTTATTTCTCATGGTTTTTTTATCGAAACGGTGATTTTAAACCGGAACTATTTTACGAAACTGCTCTAACCGATGATTTACGCCGATCTTCTTCCATCATTATTAACAGAGGAGCCACTATCAATTTTGAAGATAATCAGAATTTTGAACTAAAAACTGACGCTATTGTGCAATATATTTGTGAAACTGATGCTTCAAAAACTTTTGTTTACCAGGACGATAAAATCAAGGATATTCAAGAGATTATTGCTCAAATAACTCCGCAATCCAGACCTAATCCGACGCCTTTGAATCAGGGCATATCAATCCAAAAAAAAAACAGTCTTCTTTAACTTCGGGCAAAAAAATGATTGATGAAATTCTGGCGGCTCATAATAAATATCGAACTGAAGTCGGAGTTGAGCCTTTGAAATGGTCTGAAAGTTTGGCAAAAGCGCACAAAAATGGGCAGACCAATTAGCCAAAAGCGGAAAATTCGACCATAGCCGAACGGGTGAAAATTTATGGGGCGGCAGTGCCAAACAATTTTCTTTTACTCAAATGATCGAAGGTTGGGGAGATGAAAAGAAGAATTTTGTCGCCGGAGTTTTTCCAAAAGTATCAACCACCGGAAAATAGTTTGATGTTGGACATTATACTCAAATAATTTGGAAAAAAACAACTGAAATTGGGTGCGGATTGGCAGGAAATGATGTGATGGAAATTTTTGTTTGTCACTATGATCCGCCGGGAAATATTGACCGCGAACGGGTTTTTTAAACTAATAAAAACTCTAATGTTTTTTATATTGACTTGAACTAAAGAAGAAACAATAATATGGCTAAATGTTAATTGCCTCAGAAATTCTTAATAAAACGGAATTTTAAAAAGTTAAGTAGCAAAACCGACTCTGAAATTTTCTCAGTTGAGTATAAGGCAAAAGAGATTTTAAGTTCTTTGGAAATAATCCACTTTCTCAAACAGTTGATTTTATAAACTCAATAAACTATTTAGAATGAATATTTACAGGGTTTTTCGGTGATGGGTGGAAAAAAGAAATATTTAGAGCCTTTTTGGAAGGCAAATGATACCAATCTTTAAATATAAAAGGAAATAGTAATCTCGCAATGATTTTTAGCTTATTTTAGGTGTTATATGAAAAAGCCGAAAGATAACCAAATACGAATTTTAATAGTCGATGACGAGCGACTGATCAGAAATATACTTTCTGAGATTTTAAGTGAAAAATATTCCTGCACCACTGCTAATTCGGGCGAAGAGGCCTTAAAACTACTTCAAAAAAAAGAGTTTAATTTGGTTTTGAGCGACATTGAAATGAGCGGAATGAGTGGAATTGAATTGATCTCACACGTTCATAAAGTCTCACCTGAAACAGTAGTTGTGATGATAAGCGGCAGTCAGGACATTGAAAGCGCCATCGGATCATTAAGAGTGGGCGCCTTTGACTACATCAAAAAGCCTTTTGACCTGGATCATATCGAAATTGCGATTGACCGAGCCATAAATCATCATTTATTGCTGGTTGCTAAACATCAGTATGAAACTCAACTTGAGGAGTTAGTTAAAAAGAGGACTGAGGAATTAAATTATTTATCCTATCATGATGTTTTAACGGATTTGCCCAATCGCAGTTTATTTGAAGACAGACTGTCTCAAGCCCTTTCACAGGCAAATTTTACTCACCAGAAATTGGCTATACTTTTGCTTTCATTAAATCGTTTCAAAGACATTTATGATGCTTTGGGACAAACTCTGGGTAACCAATTATTGCAGGATGTAGCTAAGCAGTTGAAAAATTATCTCCTCAAAGGTGTGACAATCGCCAAATTTGAAGGCGATGAATTTGCCATCCTATTGACTCAAATCAATAATACCGAGGAGATTGTCGAATTTACCAATAATCTTAAAGAAACTTTAAATTTGCCGTTTGTGATTGAAAAGAATGAAATTTTTATTACTTTTAACCTGGGCATAAGCCTTTTCCCAACTGACGGAAATGATGCTCAAACTCTCTTAAAAAATGCCGGAGTTGCTCTTTCGCGTTCAAAAGAAGAAGGTCGAAATAATTATCAGTTTTACACCACCGATATGAATATTTTGGCGGTCAAGCGGTTAGAGATGGAAATAAGTCTGCGACGCGCTTTAGAACGCAATGAGTTCGAAGTTTATTACCAACCTAAATTATGCACCAAAACCAGAAAAATTGTGGGAATGGAAGCCCTGGTGCGTTGGCATCATCCGACTCTCGGCTTTATTTCTCCGGCAGAATTCATTCCCTTAGCGGAGGAAACAGGTTTGATCTTACCGCTTGGAGAATGGGTTTTACGGACTGCCTGTAATCAAATTAAATTATGGAACGAAGAAGGTCATCCACTTTTAAAGGTTTCAGTAAATCTTTCTGCTTACCAATTTCAGCAACAAAATTTGTTGGAAACAATTACTAAAATAATTGAAGAAACCAGAATTGAACCAAATTATTTGGAATTAGAAATGACAGAAAGTTCTATTATGAAAAATGAAACCTGTGCTGTCACTATCCTCCATCAACTTAAGGAAGCAGGAATCAAAATATCAATTGATGATTTTGGAACAGGTTATTCCTCGTTAAGTCATTTAAAGAAACTGCCTTTGGATGTTTTGAAAATAGACAAATCATTTGTTCAGGATATGACGGTTAGTCCGGATGATGCTTCGTTAGTTATGACGATCATTACTTTGGCCCATAATCTTGGTCTAAAAGTTATTGCCGAAGGGGTTGAAACTGAAGAACAATTAAGATTTTTGCACCTTTTGCGCTGCGATGAATGGCAAGGTTTTTTATACAGCAAGCCCGTTCCGGCAGATGTATTTGAAGAACTACTTGATGATAATCGTCAAAACAAACTGCCTGTTCTGCAATTGGATTTCTTTAGAAATCTGATTCATGAAGAAGCTGCCGAATTTTAATTTCCAAAAAGTTATAAAAAGTAACGCCTCATTGAGTTTTAATAAACCTATTGAGGAACTATGCCTAT
>DAORIL010000424.1:0-6078 GCA_035438525.1 Pyrinomonadaceae bacterium | reverse complement strand
TTGGGCGATAAAATCAATCAAGCTAACTTTGACAGAATCAAAGAAGGAATGAGTTTAGAAGAGGTTGCTAAAATTTTTGCAGATCAAGGGATGAAAATCTCAGATATGACAATAAACGGCAGACATTCAGAGATGTATATGTGGTCAACCGATGATATGAAGAAAAAAATCAAAGTAACTTTTGAAAAAGACAAGGTTGTTGAGAAAGAAAAGGATGGATTTTAAGGAAAGGACAAATGAAAACTGATAAATGCTAGACAGGAAATAATTAGGCTTTGTTCACCAGGAACAAAGTCTTTTTATTTTTACCTTTGAAATCGGATCAAAAAAAATGAACATTTCTTCAGCAATTTTCGGTATGCGATTCGTCAATTAATGGATGAAACCTAGATTGGAATATCCTATTTGAGAAAAAAAATGACCCTTAAGAAACTATTGCCCCTTCTGCTCTTAACTATCTACTGTTGTTTTCCGATTTATGCTCAAAGCTATGATGAATGGCAGGTAAAATATAATTTTAAGGTATCTAAAACCACGAATGTCACATATTTTGATTTAGTTAAAAAGCTCTTTCCTGATGCCAAAATGGTAAAAGTTGCGAACAGTGAATCGGAAGAGGTCGTTGCCTCGAAATCTATTCCAATTCGTGAACTTTTCGGTAAACGCAGCGAAAAAGTTTATGAAAATCGAAAAGTAGAAATCACGCAAAGATTGTTAACCAAAAACGGTAAAGAAAATTTATTGTGGTTAATATTTAGTTTGAACGAAATCAATGATAATTGCGGGAATTGCGGTATTAACCTGTTGGCTGCTTTTAGGATCAATAAAGATAATGCGGAAACTTTGGATGTGGCGGAAATCGGAGAGGGCGATTTAATTGGTTTTGGTAATTATGCAGACTCTCCATCTAAAGAGCAAAAGAAGCTGGAACTGCTACCCGACCACGAAGCCGTTGTTTTATATAATGTGCAGGGCACAGCACTTGGAATGGAGGAATATTCAATAGTCGCTATTGATGAAAAAGGCTTTCGATTGGCTCTCGGTCAGTTTTATTTAGAACATAATACTCAATGCGGCGGTGGATTTGTTGAGGAAATTCATTTTAAATTGTTAAAGTATGCCTTAAATAAATATCCTAAATTAGAGATAATCGTCACTGTTTATTCAGCATATGATGATGAGCCGGAATCAGCTAAACCGGAGTTTATCAGAAAATTTTATTACCCTCATGTTTGGAAACAAAGCGAGCAAAAATACCTGGAAAAAGGTAATTTCAAAACGATCGATAAAAATCGAAAGGCATTTCATCGAAAAATCAAAGAGGGCTGCGGCACGTCATAAATTCAATGGTTTTGACTAGGTTCTGTTTGTCATGAACAATGAATTTTAAAATTTAGAATTAGTAGATTTGGGGCTTGGAATTCGGTTAAGAAACAAATTTGGACTATTGAATCAAAAAAACAACGTATTAAACTTGATTATTTGGGCAACAGAACTCTCCTATTCTGCTTTTCTGTTATGGAAGTTAATTTTTTATTGATTGATAATATTACGTTTTTTACCTTTATTTTCTAAATCCGGAAATCAGCACGACATCACTGGTTCCTGTTCCGCGTGCGATTGCAATCTTTTTTCCGTCGGGTGAAAAATCGAATGAATGAAGTATGCTGGTGGTGAAATTGGTGATTTGCTTTGGTTTACCTCCGTCTATTGGTTGTGACCAGATGTTACTCACACCGTCTTTGCTGACGGAATAAATAAATGAACGTCCATCCGGCATCCAACGAAATCCGGCAGCATTCAAATCAAAAATTCTGACGGGTTTGCCGCCCGTCGCCGAAATAATCGCAATTTTAGGTTGAGAATTTGGAGTCTCCCACCAACGACAAGCGAATTGTTTTCCGTCCGGGGAAAATACTGCATTGCGTGATTCCTGATCAGTCAACTGAACAGGCTGTCCGCCGTCTATTCCGACTTTCCAGATCCTTGCAGTATCAACACCTACGGTATAAATGACCTCCCGACCATCAAGCGAAATGCTTGGCTCAACACTAAACTCAGTGGTCAACTGGTGCGGATTACTGCCGTCAATATCCATCCGCCAGATGCTGGGCGTTCCCGTTTGAGAAGAAACATAAACAACATATCGTCCGTCGGGCGAAACCGTGGTGAAACGATTGTTTGAGGTTGTGGACAGTCGTTTTGGGTTTCCGCCGCGCGGGTCAACAATAAAAATGTCTCCCGTAATTCGTTCATAAACCAATTTTCCGTCGGGTGTCCATTTCGGATTAAAATCCGCGTAGCTGCCCGAAGTAACCGGAGTTGCAGTTGTCGTATCGCTGACCGAAACAATCGAAATATTGGTAAGCCAAGAACCCTGCACCGTTGCCAAAATATTTGCATCTGCCGTGAGACTCAACGAACCATAACTATTCAAGTCATTGGTTATTTTATCCGCCTTACCTGAAGTAAAAGATATTTGCCAAAATTCGGGTTTGTGATTAGGTTTATCACGGGCGAGAACTATGATGCCTTTGCCATCAGATAACCAATCCCACAACAGGAATTCTTCAAATTTGGGCGTCTCAAGCCGTGTTATCTCGCCCGTAGCGACTGAAACTGTGGCAAGGTCCTGAGTGCGTGGGTTATTTGTGCCTACCCACAGCACAATCGATTTCCCATCGGGGGACCAACGTCCCCGGCTGCTGGCTATTTCATCATTTCCCTTTAGTTTCACCAGTTGACGTGGTTCAGTGCCATCTGCATTAGCAATCATCAGAATGCTTTCGTCATTTTCTAAATCCTCAACCCCGTAAGTGATCTGTTTTCCATCAGGTGAAAAACTTATCCCGCCGTTGATACCGCTGATCAATTTGCGGGCAGTTCCGCCTCCTAGCAACGGCATTTGAAAAACGGTGCAGTTGCTGACCCTTCCCTCCTCGATTGAGTAATATAAATAATTGCCGTCAGGTGAAAGGGTTAAAGTCCGATAATTGACGGGGGCCGGCGGCACGATTTGGGTGTTACTGTCAGGGATTTCAACTTGTTTCAACCAGAGACTCTGTTTTTCCCCCTCAACAATCGAATAAACTAGCCATTTACCGTCCCGTGAAAGTGCGACCGGTTCCCCGACTTTGCCCGAGTAGGTCACTTTCATAATTTTTACTGATTCAGAGGAAAAAGTAATCGACTGGCTGTTCAGGCTTTGGATGTATCTGTAAATCCCGGAACCGACTAATGCTATCGCTAGGACCGCGAGCGTAGGATATATAAACTTCGGCTGTTTGACCTGCGCGACAACATACTTTGCACTCAAGGTTAATTGATTTTGGTTTTCATTGGTCAGGGTTGCGGGCAAAATCTGGGTTTGGATTGCTTCACGATTCGTAACGGCAGCACGATCCAAACTTTTGTGCAGTTCTAAATTGTGCTTGGCACTTTTTAAGTCTGTCAACAGATCCTTCGCCGTTTGATAACGCTCGCTCGGGTCTTTTCTCAAGGTTTTGTTGACAATGCGTTCAATCTCCTCCGGAACTTCGGGTAAAAGTTGACTGATCGGCTGTGGCTCATCCTTCAGAATTGAGCTGATACTTTCCACACTATTTTCGCCCTCAAAAGCTCGCTTTCCCGTCAACATTTCGTAGAATACAATCCCAAAACTGAAAATATCACTTCGGGCATCGTTTTTCTTTCCCCGCGCCTGTTCAGGTGACATATACGAAGCCGTTCCCATGATCATTCCCGGAGTGGAGAGTAAGGAGGGAGAAGTCGAGTTTTTCTCATTATTTTCCCATTTCTCATTCCTCATTAACTTCGCCAGCCCAAAATCCAAAACTTTCACAAAACCGTCGTTGCGGATCATAATGTTTTCCGGCTTGATGTCGCGGTGAACAATTTCGGCTTCGTGTGCTGCAGCCAGCGCTGCGACAACTTGGAGAACAATTTCCAAAGTTTCGGACAAAGACAGACGTTCACCTTCAGCAAACCGCTCGCGCAGGGTTTTGCCTTCGACAAATTCGGTGGCGATAAAATTCATCCCGTTTTCGTCACTGAATTCGTGAACGGTTAAAATGTTTGGATGATTCAGGGCAGAAGCCGAATAGGCTTCCTGCTTAAAACGGCGCAGGTAATTTTTGTTCTGACTGACAGCGGCGGGTAGGATTTTCAAGGCGATTTTGCGTTTGAGCCGCATATCCTCCGCTAAAAAGACTTCGCCCATTCCGCCTGCCCCGAGTTTTTTGATGATTTTGTAATGTCCGATTTTCTGCCCGATTGATAAGTTACTTTTACTGACGATTGCTTTTGCAACTTTTCCGATGGCAGGCTGTTCGAGATAATCGCTGTTAAATGATCCAAGCAATCTTTCTACTTCGCTGCGGAGGGCAGGATTTTCGGAACATTCATCGTTCAGATATTCCTCACGTTCATCGGGAGAAAGGTCGAGCACGGATTGAAAGATCTTTTTTACTTTTTGATAATCTTCCCGGTTCATAAAATGGCTTCTTTATTATTAGAACGTAATCGGTAGTAAAATCGGGTCAAATAATAGCAAAATATATTATTCGCCACCAAGCTCTGCGCGCAGCCATGCTTTTGCCATACTCCAATCGCGTTTGACGGTCCTCGAGGAAATCTGCAAAACCTCTGCCGTTTCTTCGACGCTCAAACCACTAAAGTATCGTAACTCGACAATCTGCACCTGCCGCTCATCGAGTTTTGCCAATTCGTTTAGGGCTTTATCGAGCGCAAGGAGATCAATGTCTTGGTCCTCGGCGGCCACGCAAAAGGCTTCTTCAAGCGGTAAATTTTCCTCCGAGCCGCCTCGTTTCAGCCGATTTTGATTAACGGCATAATTGACCAGGATCCGCCGCATCATATTAGCCGCCATTCCAAAAAATTGGGCACGATTTTGCCAGTCAACAAAACGATATTCGATGAGTCTGAGGTAAGCTTCGTGAACTAAGGCAGTAGTTTGTAAAGTATGATTGGAGCGTTCGCGGTTGAGGTAGCGGTGCGCCTGACGGTGAAGTTCTTCATAGACGAGCGGCACGAGTTTGTCCAACGCCTCGCGGTTGCCCCCGCTGCAAGCCTTTAACATTTCGGTTATTTCACCACGTTCTGATGAAATCTCTTCCATAAAGAAATCTCGGTTTATTCAAAAAAGCTGAATTGCAGTGCAATGATAGTCCGATTCCAAATTCAAGTCAATAAAAGCGATTTACCCAATAAACGAGGTTCTTTTTCTTTGTCTTTAACCCATCCGAAAAAAAATGTCCCCATATTTTGCCAGACGTTGCTTTAAACAGTAGAGGGTAAATTGTCGTTTGGGATGAGCGCAGTGACAATCCGAACAAAACTATGCTTTTGCGCTTGAGAATAGGGTGTTCGATAGCTGATTGGGGGAATTAAACAACCAGTCAAAGTTATCGCGGGTAGGGATAAGTTTTAAGATTAGGTGGATTTAGATTGTTGCAGACTTTCTAATAACAAGAATTTAAAAAGGAGAAAAATAAATGGATGGAGACATCAAACCAAATGAATATGAAGCCAGAGATTTTATGTATTTTGCAGACTTCGGATGGTGGGGACATCAGTTTGAGTTTTTTAAGGGGAGCCAATTTTTTGGTCAATTTTTGGTATCCTTGAATTACTATCAAAATAACCGAGAAGATATTAATGCAATGGAAAACGTGCGGCGTATTGCATTTCGACTAATAGAAGAATTAAAAATAGAGCAATTAAAACAAGCTAGAAACCACGTTCAAAAAATTGTAAGAGTTTTTAAAAAAGCAGATCCAAGAGATCAAACTCTTGAAACTCTATTGATAGCTTTAGAACAGCTAAGAAACTATCTCGCCGAGGCAAATCAAATGTATCAAATGAGTCGTCGTAATCCGTATGAAGTTTAAAACTCCCGATTTGTCTCAGGCAATCGTCTGAGATTTTTTTTCTAAAAATTAACTAGCGACTTCTGAAAATAAAAGGAGACAAACTATGCAACGAATTTACTTAACAATAATTCTTTTAGGTCTGTTGGCAATCAGCATGCAGGCACAAACCGCAGCTCCGGCGACTAGC
>DAORIL010000423.1:0-6090 GCA_035438525.1 Pyrinomonadaceae bacterium | reverse complement strand
ACATTTCCACGATTGCAGAGCCGAACACCATCATAAAGCGGACTTGAACCTGAACCATTGGCATACGCGCCTCCGTGAATGTAAAACATCACCGGACGTTTTCCCCCATCGCGCAATTTTGGGGTAAAAACATTGAGAAAAAGACAATCTTCGCTTTGATTTTCGCCTCTTCCGCCTTGTGGGGATGAATTTCCGTATTTTGTGGCGTCTTGAATTTCACTCCATTTTTCCGGGGGTAATGGCGACATAAAACGGCGAGTCGAAGTATCTGCGCCATACCGAATCCCTTTAAAACAATTGACATTATTATCCAAATATCCACGAACTTTTCCGAATTTGGTGGTGGCAATGGGAGAGTCTGTTTGGGCAAAAAGGGAATTGGAAAAAGTTAAAAATGTAGCACCTGCGAGAGAGCTTTTCAGAAAATTACGGCGATTCAGGTTTTCTTTTTTCATATTTAGTTGCGGAAGTTTGGGAAGTTTAGGAAGTTTGGGGAAGCTAAGAGATTTTCTTTCTTCCTAAACTTCCTTAAACTTTCACAACTTCATAAACTCTTTTGGTGAAAGTGCTTTGTTCGTAATCTTTACTTTGCTGACCGAACCCTTGAACCAGTAAACTTTATTTTGTCGGACACCAATCGAGGTTTTTCCTTTTTCCATCGGCTTAAAATTAACTTTTCCTGATAGTTCGAGCTTTCCATCAACATAATGTCTCATTTCGCTGCCGTCATAAACCAAAGCAACGTGATACCAATCGCCAATTTTATGTTTGAAATTTTCCGCGTAAAGAGGAAGCCGATCATCGCCGGATTTTAAAAAAGTATCTAAAAACCATTCATCTCCAACTACACGGATTTCCATCAAAACGCGTTTTTCCGCCGCCGGATACTGTTCAATATGAAACCAACGTTGTTCTTTTTCTCCCCCTTGCGGACGGAAAATTGCTTCGATGGTAAAAGCCGAAAAACCTTCAATCGGATTTGTGTCAAGGAAAATTCCATCGTCAATTCCATCAAATTCAATGGCTTTTCCCTTTTCAGTTTTAATAACCTTTGGCTCACCCAAAATTGTAGTTGGATTTCCGCCGATTTTCTTTAAATCATTGACTTTCCAGGTAGTTTGTTTCGTTTGAGCAAAGGACATATTTAACAAAACAAAAATCAGCAAAAGAATTTGAAACAATTTCATTTTAATTTCCTTTGACGAATCTCGTCATCGCGCTTAAATTTCGCACAAAAACTCCGCTTGAATAGCCCTTAATTATTTCAAAATCACCCGAATTCATTCCGTTTTTTTCTGTTGCATCAAGTTTCAAAACTCGGCAATCTGTAATCCAGGCACCGCGATTGTCCATCGCTTTGATTGGATTTGCCACATTTGCCGTGTCAGGTCTCGGTGAATCGCCATTCCAACTTTGGGATTTTTCATATTCGGCTCTGGCTGCTTTCGGATCTAACGATTTAATTCGCTCATACTCTTTCCGAAGCGGTTCAACATTGACAATTTGCCGAACCTGCGAACTGTCCCAACCGCCCGATGATCCTTGATTATTTCCTTGCGGTGCGTGGCTCCAGAGATATTTCCCGTAACCGTGTTCGTAGGTTTCATTGGTTCGGATTACATAAACAGGTAAATTTGTGCCAAGTTCATAATATCTCGCCGGAGGTCGCTTAAACTCAATTGCCTCTTTATTTAGCCTATCAAACCAATTTAAACAAAGTGGAATCGGACGCAAATAACGACGGTCTCCGGTCATCTCATAAAACATTTCCAATGTCTCAAGGACTTGCTCACTTTCGCGCACCACAAAACCCGCCGGTTCGTGGGTTCGAGCTTTGACAGGCTGCATTGTGTCAGGATGATATTGTTCTGCCCATGCCGCCTGGTCTTCGGGTCCTTGAACCGCAATCAAAAAATCTACTGCCCGTTTTGCTGCTGCGAGATATTTTTTGTCACCTAAATTTTCATAGGCATCGACCAAAACCTGAATTGCCGTGACAGTTGCGCCATCATTTAAGGTGTAATAAGAAGTGTAATCGGGAAATCCGTCGTGAACAAAATTGTAATGCAGCGGGAATCGTTGCGGAAATGCTCCGTTTGGATATTGTGCCGTAAGAATAAAATTTAAACCTTTGAGAATCGGTTGTTTATATTTTTCATTTTTAGAAACGACGTAAAGCCTTAAAAGAAAACGAATTGCGTTTTGTGAATTGCCATCGTCAAAAGTTGCGTTGCCATTAAAAAATCGCTGCTCTTCCATTCCCCATTTGAACTTTGAAGCCTGATTTTTATACCATTCCTGCACGCCTTTTGGCTCAAAATCAACCATATAATGCCAGCCGCCAGCAGGTCTTTGTCCAAAAACCAGAGCATCCGCGGCTTTTTCAGCAACTTCAAGATAAAATTTATCCTTCGTTGCTTCATAAGCATCAAGGTAAGCCATCCCAACCATCGGAGTTCCCGATTGCACCCAAATTTGCGAATTTCGGGCGGGAATTTCGCCGTAATGTTTAGAAAAATCCTCAGAAACATTCCAAACGTATCCGCCGTGAATTGAGACTTTGCTTGAAAAAAACTCGGTCGCCTTTTTCATTGCGGTTAGAACTTCCTGTTTAGTTTGGGAAAAAGCCGAAACAGTTAAAAAACAAACCGTAATAAAAGCGACAAGTCTTTTCATAATTATAAATTGTTGGTTATTATCTGTTGTTTATGAATGATTTACAGTTATTAATAAATTAACCATTAACCATTAATAATTAACAATTATTCCAAAAAGTCTTCACGAATCGGTGAAAAAATATCAATCAAAATAACTTCTTCATCGAGCATTGTTGCCCCATGCCAAAAATTTGAAGGGAAATGTAAAACATCTCCGGCTTGAAAAACTTTTTCTTCTTCGCCAAGTGTGAACAAAACCTTTCCTTTTTCAACAATCGTCATTTGTTCGTGGGGATGTTTGTGGGCGGGGGTAACTGTCTTTGGTGCAAAACGAAGTCGGCAAATCATCATTTTTTCACCCACGATCATTTGCCGCTCAATGCCTTCTGTGATTGTTTCAAATGGGATGGTTTCCCAATTGTATTGCTTTCCTAAAATTACTTCTACTGTCATTTTTCTTAAATTATTTAAGCGATTAACTTATGAAAGTTTAAAATTGGCAATAGTTTTTTTATCAACAAATTGCCAATTTCGACTTAAAACTAATTTATGGATAGAAAATTAATTTAACCCCGAGCATCTTTAACAATTTGGACAAATTGAATGGCAGCATCGGTAATTTTTTGTGCATTTCCTTCACGCAGCGCTTTCAAATCAACCAAATCGGCACCAATTCCCAAAGCGCTTGAACCCGCTTTGATAAAATCTGCGGCAGTATTTAGGTTGACTCCGCCGGTTGGAATTAATTCAATCTGCGGCAAAGGAGCTTTTAATCCTTTGATATAACTGGAACCGCCCATTGCGGAACAAGGAAAAACTTTGACAAAATCCGCGCCCGCTTGCCAAGCTGTAACAACTTCGGTTGGAGTCAACGCACCCGGGCAAATCGGCACTGAATAACGTCGGCAAAGTTCAATTGTTCCAAGATTTAAAGCCGGACTAACAACAAAAGTTGCCCCGGCTAAAATACAAGCTCTAGCAGTTTCGGGATCTAAAACTGTTCCCGCGCCCAAAACAATTTCGTCCCCAAACTTATCAGCCAGTTTTTCGATTACTCTTACGGCACCGGGAACGGTCATTGTGATTTCTAAAATCGGAACTCCGCCTGCCTTGATGGCTTCAACTGCTTCCATCGCTTCTTCGGCGGAATTTGCCCTAACAACCGGAACAACTCCGATTTCCTTGATTCTTCTAACTACTTCGTCTCTTTTCATATTTTTATTGGTGATAAGCAATAAGTGATAAGTGCTAAGGTTTAGTTTTCCTAGCTTATCACCTATCATTCATCCCTTTTCACTATCTCGCCACTCGCGCCCCTCCGCCTTTCATTGCTTTTTCGACTTCGGCTAAAGAAACCATTGTCGTATCGCCGGGAGTTGTCATTGCCAATGCGCCGTGCGCCGCACCGCAATTGACTGCCCATTCCGGGTCACGTCCGGTTAAAAATCCGTAAATTAAACCTGACGCAAACGAATCTCCGCCACCAACTCGGTCATAAATTTGTAAATCGGGGCGCATCATCGCTTGGTGCAATTTTCCGTCGGTGTAACAAACTGCTCCCCAATCATTGAAGCTCGCGGTTTTAGCATTGCGTAAAGTTGTGGCAACAGCTTTGAAATTCGGATAGGTTTCAACGGCTTTTTCAATCATTTTTTGAAAGCTGGTGATGTCTAATTTGGAATGATTTTCATCTTGGCCTTCGACCTCAAATCCCAAACAAGCCGTAAAATCTTCTTCGTTACCAATCATGACATCAACATAATTGGCTAAGTCACGATTAACTTCCTGTGCCTTGGCTTGTCCGCCGACTGCTTTCCAGAGGGATTCACGATAGTTCAAATCATAAGAAATAATGGTGCCGTATTTTTTGGCGACTTCCATCGCTTCTTTAGCGACATCAGGTGTGGTTTCTGACAAAGCACAGAAAATTCCGCCGGTATGAAGCCATCTTGCTCCTTCCTCGCCAAAGATTTTTTCCCAATCAATATCCCCTTTTTTGAGTTGTGAAACTGCTGTATGTCCACGGTCGGAACAACCTAAAGCAGCGCGAATCCCAAAACCTGCTTCGGTAAAATTCAATCCGTTACGAACTGACCGTCCAACCCCGTCATACTTCACCCATTTCACATGCGACTGGTCAACTCCGCCTTGATACATCAAGTCTTGAACAAGTTTTCCGACCGGGTTTTCGGCTAATGCGGTAACAATTGCGGTATTTAAACCAAAACATCGTTTCAATCCGCGAGCAACGTTATATTCCCCACCACCTTCCCAAACATTAAAGGAACGAGTGGTATGAATCCGTTTTTCAGCGGGATCAAGCCGTAACATTACTTCGCCTAAACTGACTAAATCCCATTTACAATTTTCTTTACTTTTTATTTCAAATGACATTTATAAAATAACTCCCAAATATTAACTAATTTGATTCAATTTTTGCGGGTTCAAGATTTGGTGCCAACAGGTGAATAATCGCCAGAGCGACCAAATATGCGGAGGCAGCAATAATAAAAATCACGACATAACTTCCGGTCGCATCCAAAATCCAACCGACCACTTTTGACATATACATCCCGCCGATTGCGCCTGCCATCCCTCCAATCCCAACAACTGAACCGACCGCTTGTTTTGGAAACATATCGGAGGCGGTAGTAAAAATATTAGCTGACCAACCTTGGTGCGCCGCTGCAGCTAATCCAATTAAAAAAACAGAAACCCAAAGACTGGAAGTAATAGAAGCAAAAATAATTGGAATTACTGCCAAAGCACAAATCAACATCGCAGTTTTACGTCCGGCATTAATTGACCAGCCTTTTTTAATTAAAGTTGATGAAATCCACCCGCCTCCAATACTACCCACATCGGCAATGATATAAATGACGGCGATTGGAACTCCAAATGTAGTTAAATCTAATCCGTATTTTTTATTAAGAAAATCGGGTAACCAAAAAAGGTAGACCCACCAAATCGGATCGGTCAAAAATTTTCCGATGGCAAATGCCCAGGTTTGGCGATGTGGCAGCAACTTTCGCCAGGGAATTTTAGGTTGCGGTTCTTCCTGGTCGCTTTGAATGTAATCAAATTCTTCTTTGGTAATTTGTGGATGTTGTTCAGGGGTTCGATAAAATAGTAACCAGAAGATAAGCCAAATAAATCCGATAACCCCTGTAATTATAAAAGCTTCATACCAACCCCAGGTTAATGCGATCCAGGGAACTGCCAACGGGGTTACCAAGGCTCCGATATTTGTTCCTGAATTAAAAACCCCTGTTGCCAGGGCTCTTTCTTTTTTTGGAAACCATTCCGCAACGGTTTTAATTGAAGCCGGAAAATTTCCAGCCTCACCGATACCGAGGATAAACCGGGCAATCATAAAACCAATAATAGAAGCAGATAAAGCCATAGCTGAGGCTTCCCAACCAAAAAGCATCCC
>DAORIL010000422.1:0-6092 GCA_035438525.1 Pyrinomonadaceae bacterium | reverse complement strand
CAGGGATCACGGCATAATCGGGGCGCGGCGGTTGACCTTTCGCTATATGATTTGAAAACAGGTAAACCGTTGGAAATGGTCAGCACCTATGATGAAACAACCGATCGGGCTTATCCGAATTATCCGGGCGGAACTTCTCTTCAACGCTGGCTTCGTCAAATTTTACGCGATGCGATGGAATCAGAAGGGTTTACCGTTTATGAAGCCGAGTGGTGGCATTTTGATTTTAATGATTGGCGAAAATATAGAATCGGAACAGTTAGATTTGAAGAAATTGGAGTCAAATAGAAAAATTTGTTCGGTTAGGGAAGTTAAATCCTTATTTGAAGCAAGGGATGATCGAAACGGTTATCGTAAGTTTGATTGACAAAGGGTAAAGTTTGGGTTAATCGATATTTATTAGGCAAGAAAATTCTTTATTAAGGTTTCAGAATTTAATATTTTCCATTTTTTCGCGTGAAAAACAGTCCCATTTGTCATATGGATCAGTATGCTCACTAATTTGAAAAACATTAGCATTTTGATAAATATTAATAGCTCTTTTACCTGAAAGAGTGTGATATTTTTATTGATTATTCGGGAATAAATTTTGTTATTTTGTCATGGTAAGAAAGTTTTCCCCGCTCTTTCAAAATAACGATTCCCATTGCCTTGAACTGTTTGGAAATGGAAGCGAGTTCAACCATTGAGTTTTTCTTTAACTTTTGTTTAGTTTTCCCATTTGCCAAACCAAACTCTTTTTTAAATCACCTTGCCTTTTTCAGCAATAAGAACATTTCGGTTAAATTGGTCTTGATTGTGGAGCATTGAAAGCAGATCGCCTATCTTTTCCGATTTGTTTTGCCCGTAAGTGGCTAAGGCTGTTGAGAAACCGATAAGCAATAAACCTATAACAACGAATACAACCAAGAATTTATTATAATAATGCAGTAATCCCGTAAAGCTTTTTCTCCATCGATTTTTATTAATCCTGAAAAACTTCCTTGAAAAGGATTTTCTGACGTTGACGTGAAGGAATCAGTAGGCGAACAAACCGGACTGAGCCGTCAACCGGAAACAGGCTGGCCTAACTTATCGGCTTCAAAGTCAAAGTTTACAGGGGCTAAACTGGGTTGAATTTGTGCATTTATCCTAAAAAATGCCAGTAAAATTAAAAAAATAGACGAAATTGTAATAAGCTGATTCTTTCTTTGCACAGTTTTATTTTTCAAAACTAAAATTAATTCTGATTCGCAAAAAAATTCCCTTAAAAAACCCAAAAATTTTTTAAAGGGAAGGCTAAAATACCAGATCAGTTTTTGAAAAAATAGGAAGAAAGTTGTCTTTGTGGAAGAGTTTATTTGAGTTTTTAATTTGGCTTTGTTTCCATATCTGAATTAGTCAAAATATATTTGTCGCAAAACCTGAGGTTCTGAACCCAGAATACGAATAAATGTAATAAATCATTGAGTTGATGTTTCCAAAACTTACCAACAGACTTGCCGTCGGGTTTGGTTTTATTTGAGTTCCAACAGAAAGCAAGGTAGAGTTTTGCTGGTAACTATTGAAACGGCATCAAAAGGTAAATCCCTAGCTTTGGGCAACTGAATAATTATCTATGAGTGAAAAACCGCTTACACAACTTTTGACAGAATTACGAAATGGAAAGAGAGAAAATCTGAGTGAGTTTTTACCGATCATCTATGATGAACTTCGACGACTTGCCATCAGTTACCTAAAAAAAGAGAGAAATAATCATACTTTACAGCCCACCGCCTTGGTTCACGAAGTTTATCTTCGGCTGGTTGGACAAAATGAAATGGAATGGCAAAACCGCGCCCAGTTTTTTGGGATTGCCGCACATATTATGCGCGAAATCCTGATTGACTATGCCCGCGCCCGTAATGCCCAAAAACGTGGTGGCGATGTAAAGACTCAGATTTTACTTGATGATGCATTCAGTTTCGGCGATGAAAAAATACTCGATGTGATAGCGGTCAATGAGGCATTGAAGAAGCTCGAAGAAATAGACGTTAGACAGGCAAAAATTGTCGAAATGAAATTTTTTTCCGGTTTAAAGGTTGAGGAAATTGCCGAAGTTTTGGATATTTCACCAGCCACTGTCAAACGCGAATGGTCGAGCGCGAGACTTCTGCTCTACAAATTTTTAAATTCTTAAATCAATGAACCCGGAATATTGGAAAAAAGTTAAAGTAATTATCGAGGAAGTTTTAGAACTCACTCCGGAAATGCGTCAGGCTTATCTGGCCACAGCCTGCGGTGCGGATCAGGATTTGCGCCGCGAAGTAGATTCATTACTTGAATTTGAAAAAGAATATAATGACTTGATCGAAGACGGTATATTCTCCCTCGTTGGTCATCATGAATCCGCCGAAAAAACGGCTAAAAACCTGATCGGCACCCAAATCGGGAACTATCGGATTATTTCCGAACTCGGTGCTGGAGGCATGGGAACGGTCTTTTTAGCAGAACGGTCAGACGGCGCATTTGAGCAGCAAGTAGCACTTAAACTAATAAATCAGGGGACCAATTCGGATGCTATCCAGCGCCGTTTTTTTATAGAACGGCAGATTTTAGCCTCACTCAAACATCCGAACATCGCCCATTTGATTGACGGCGGCACTACTAAAGCAGGTTTGCCCTATTTTGTCATTGAATACGTCGACGGGGAACCGATAATTGATTACGCGTCTCGAGAAAATCTCGATCTCGATGAGCGTCTGGGGCTTTTTCGGGAAGTTTGCACAGCAGTTTCATTTGCCCATTCAAATCTGGTAATTCATCGCGATCTCAAGCCTTCAAATATTCTTATCAGTCGGGAAGGAAAAGTTAAACTGCTCGATTTCGGCATCGCCAAACTTCTCAAACCAGAGATAAACACCGAAGAAGCAGCAACCGCCACGCATAATTTTGTTTTCACGCCCGAATACGCCAGCCCCGAGCAGGTTCGCGGCGAAAAGCTAACGACGGCGACAGATATTTACAGTTTGGGAGTAATTTTGTATGAACTTTTGACCGGAAATCGCCCATATAAAAACAACAATCAAAGCATTGGTGAAATTATCAAAGCCGTTTGCGAAACCGAACCTGAACGCCCGTCATCAGTGGTCAGTAATAAAACTAAGGGCAATGCACAACAAACCATTCCAAAATCCAAAATCCAAAATCCAAAATCATTAAGAGGTGATTTGGATAACATCATCCTCAAAGCGTTACGGAAAGAAAAAGAACATCGGTATCGGTCGGTCGAGCAACTTGCTGAAGATATCCGCCGTCACCAAATTGGTTTGCCTGTCACTGCGAGTCGGGACACGTGGCAGTATCGCGCTGCAAAATTTGTCAATCGAAATCGTGTCGGGGTTGCTGCGACCGGTTTGATTTTGCTGGCTCTCATTGCCGGACTCGCGGCGACCATCCATCAGGGACGAATCGCCAGAGCGGAAAAGGCAAAAGCCGAGCGGAGATTTAACGAAGTGCGAAGGCTCGCACACGACGTCTTATTTGATTATCACGATGCTATCGCCGGTTTGCCCGGCTCGACGACGATACGTATCCGGTTGATTAAGGACGCCCAACGCTATTTAGACAATCTTGCCGAAGAAGCCGCCGGAGACCGTGCCTTGCAGCGCGAAATCGCCTCGGCATATACAAAAATCGGCGATGTCCAAGGCGCAGCCTCGACGACGAGCGGCGGCAGCATTTTATCAGGCGCAAACTTGGGTGACACGCAGGCAGCATTTGAAAGTTACAGTAAAGCCTTGGCAATTTATGAACAGTTAATTTTGCTCGAACCGAATGACCAAGAATTGGCGCAGGATTTAGCGAAAATCTACTGGGGGCTGGCGGAAACAAATATTTCGCTGGGCAATTTACAGGTATCAACCGATTATTATTATCGCGGCATAACGATGATCGAAAGATTACTTTCCGCCGATTCATCGAATAAGCCCTTACGCGTCTGGTTGGGAGTATTTTATTTCAAATTGGCAAATACGCTTGGCGTTCCCGGCTCGCCCAATCTCGGACACCCCGAAGAAGCGTTGGAATATTTGAAAAAAGCGATGAAAATTGACGAAGGATTGCTCCTCGAAGACCCGAATAATCTCAGTTACCGACAGGCACTCGGAACCAGATACGGCAATAGCGGTCGCATTTATTATGGCAGCGGAAATTATTCCGAGGCTCTCATCAATTACCGCAAGGCGTTGGAAATCGGCGAACAGCTGGTCCGTTCGGACGCAACGAGTGAATTTTATCGTCGTGAACTCGCGCTGCAATACCGCAACGTTGGCAACGCTCTGCTGGCGATAGGCGACAAAAACGGTGCCATCGAACACTTGAATCGGTCGATCGCACGTTTCGAGGAGTTGATGGCGGCGGACGCAAAAGACACACGTATCAGGCGCAGCGCGGCTTACGGATACCGCGATTTGGGCGTTGCGAATTCAGCCGCCGATCAAGGGGAACAAGCCTTAAAAAATTTCAAAACAGCTCTAAATATCTTTACCGAACTCTCCGAGCAAGACTCAAAAAACGTCATTGTCAAACATCAGCTTGCCGTTACACGGCTTAAGATGAGCGAATTTTTTGTGAAGATTGGTGACGCTGCACAGGCAACGGAAAATGCCCGGCAATCAATCTACATTGGCGAAAAGCTCGTTGCCGACGGAAACCAGGATTTCGACGTCCAGAAAACGCTCACCGATGCCCGCGCTCAACTTGAAAAATGCCTTTTGAAGGTAAAAAAATAAAGCAATCACTTCAACTTAACCTGCGCAAATTTAATAACGGCATTGCCAGTCACCGAAAGTTGTTTTGTAACAATAGCCATCAGCTTTGACGGTTTCAACTGTGCATTTTGATTCCTCATTTTCATTGTAAATTCTACTGCAAACATTTTTGATGTAGCTGCCGCGAATTGGATAAACCGGGTGATTGACATCTATTTCATAAAGAACCCGGCTTGCCTTGATTGATTCATAATTAATACCGCCGCCAACCTGAACTTTAGCATCCTCGATCAGATACAACAGATTGCTCGATTCGCCTTCTCTTTGGCACATTAAATATTTTGCCGCCAGATCTGCCGTGATTGCGCCGGTCGTCGGGGCAGTGGTATCAGTGCAAGTTCGTGGGTCGCGCGTGCCATATTTTTTACCAATACCTGTTTGATAGGTAAACCATTCCCCTTGCGGATTGCTGCCTTCGCTGTCAGATGAGCGCGAATTATTGCCCCCCTCGTTGCAGGCGAAGGCCATAAAGAAAAAAATCCCAAAGGCTATGACCAACGATTGGATTAAAGTTTTGAAATTTTTATTAATCTGTTTTTTCATTTTGAGTCTCGTTAATTACTGCTGGGACAGTATAAATCTGTATAAGAAAACGCCGGTCGCGTCTTCACATTCATCGAACAGGCGCATTTGACGAAAGTGCTTTGGCACGGCAGGTGTTTTTTGTCTCAATTCTTAATTAATCAAGTTTTCTGGTAATAGTAATCCTTGTAATTCGTTTTATGTCCCTTTCATTTGGAGCAAAGCTGTAAATCCTGGTCGGCTCGCCGAGCGGGAGCGGGATGCTGCCTCCGTTTAAACTCAACTCACTGATCTTTACGCCGTCAGCATCGTAGGCGGTCATATACCACCGGTAAATGTTGATTTCCTTTTTGGCTTTAACGACCATAGTGACTCTGCCGTCAATGGGATTGTATTCATATTTGATGATTTCAACGTATTTTTCCACTTCGGAAAAATCCGGTTTCGGGAAACCCTCTTCGTCTCTCTCGGTAGTTTCCGGCTCGTTTTTTGTCCCGGCGGTTTGTTTGGTGCCTTTCGGATTTACAGGTTGTTTCGGATTTATATCGCCAGTTTTCTCATTCGGCGTGTCTCCAGCCACGTTGTTTAATCCTTTCGGCGGTGGGACATCATAGTGGATATTCGCTGCGTTGTTGCCGGCTGTGTCATTCATATAACAACTCCAGTCCCCGAAAGTTGTTTTGTAACAGTAGCCTGTCGCCTTTGGCTCATTATAAGTATTACAGTTTGCGGTGGGCACGCGGGCGGCGGTTAACCGGTTCTGGCATTGATAACGAAGCA
>DAORIL010000421.1:0-6103 GCA_035438525.1 Pyrinomonadaceae bacterium | reverse complement strand
CATCTTCTAAGCGGTCAGTTTTTTGTCTCTCCCCCAAATATTTATGGAGACAGTTATGAAAAAATCAATTCTTTTAAGTGCAATTACCCTTTTATTTGTAGCAATGACGGCAAATGCTCAATTTGGACGGAGCGATTTGCGCGATAAAGCTGCACGGCTGGTTTCATCATCTTCAGATTTAGCTTCGAGATTAAGCGATGATTTACGGCGCGGTTATTCAAATAGCAAAAGTGATATTGAAGCAGCATTTTTAGCTTCACAAATCGAATCATCTGCTCGCCTTTTTGAACAAATGGTGCGCGATAATCGCAAAGATTCCGAATTGCGGGATGCTTCTTCGCTTATTTCCGATTTAGTCCGTCGTGCGCCAGGTTATGGTTCACAAAGTTATTATTGGAACGATGTCAAACGCGCCTACGATGATATTCAACGGTCAGTCGGCGGATACAGCGGAGGCAATAACAACGGCGGTTGGGGAAATAATGACAATCGTGATGATGATAATTACAGCCGAAAACTCGGCAGTGTCACCTGGAAAGGAAAAGTTGACAACGAAGTTCATCTAAGAATTCGTAACAATACTTTAAGCGTTAGTGTTTTCGCCGGACAAGATTACGGCGCAGGAAGCTACAATTTTATTTCGTCGATGCCGACCAACAATAAAATTAATCTTTACGTCAATAAAAAGAAAGGTCGTGGAAAAGTAACGATTATTCAACAACCTGATCGTTTTAATGATTACACTGCAGTTATTAAGATTTTGGATGATGATGGCGGGGCAAAAGATTATGAAGTAGAAGTTTATTGGACTCGGTGAGGGATAATATGAAAAAAGGATGAAGGATGAGAGTTTTTTTGCTCTCATCCTTCATTTATTTTTTTGGCATTTTGGCTTTGGTATTGACGACCATTGCAGCAAAGATGGCAATTAGTTCTTACGTTTCTTCACAAATAGGTTTAAGTTTACTTTACTTTTTCAAAACTGCCTTCAATCAATAAATCCAATCATTAATTCTAATTCTTTTGGATTACTCTACCGTCACTGATTTTGCCAAGTTTCGCGGTTGATCAACGTCGCAACCACGACGAACGGCAATGTTATAAGCCAATAATTGCAAAGGCACGATCGATAGAATCGGAGCCAGTAAATCTGACGTTTTGGGAATTTCGATAACATGGTCGGAAACTTTGGAACTCATTCCGTCACCTTCCGTCAAAATCGAAACGATGATTCCGTCCCGCGATTTTACTTCGACAATATTCGAGTGTGTTTTTTCATACCGCAATTCGCTTCCAATATTTCCCTCTTCACGGGTATTGATGATAACTACTGGTAATTTTTCGTCAATCAGCGCATTTGGTCCGTGTTTCATTTCGCCTGCCGGATAGCCTTCGGCGTGAATGTAGGAAATTTCTTTGAGCTTTAATGCGCCTTCCAACGCGACCGGAAAATTGATGCCGCGACCGAGATATAAAAAGTCCTGCACGCGGAAAAATTCTTTTGATAATTCTTCGATTGAATCGGCATCGTTCAAAAGATGTTCGATTTTCAAAGGTAATTCCGCCAATTCCTGTGCATGATATTTTGCTTCCGCTTCGTCAATTTTTCCGCGCAGTTGTCCGAGATAAAGCGCGAAAAGATAGAGCGCAATCATTTGCGCGGTAAAAGCTTTGGTCGAAGCAACTCCAATCTCTGGTCCGGCGTGTGTCAAAATCGTGCCGTCAGCCTCGCGAGTAATCATCGAACCTTGGACATTACAAACTGCTAAAACTTTGCAGCCGCTCAATTTAGCTTCCCGCATTGCCGCAATTGTATCCGCCGTTTCGCCCGATTGTGAAATAACTATGAGCAAATCATCTTCGCTCAAAACCGGATCACGATAACGGAATTCCGAAGCATAATCTACTTCGACCGGAACTCTCGCTAATTGTTCGAGCATATATTTTCCGGCAATTCCGGCGTGCCAACTGGTTCCGCAAGCCGCGATTTTGATTGAACGAATTGCCTTAAAATCATCTTCGGAAATATTCATTTGATCAAGGAAAACTTTGCCCGTATCGTTCGAAACGCGACCTTTGACCGTATCGCGGATGGCGCGGGGCTGTTCATAAATTTCCTTGAGCATAAAATGCTTGAAACCGCCTTTTTCCGCCGCAATCGGATCCCAGGTGATGCGTTGCTGTTTTGGCTCAACCACATTTCCGTCAAAATCCGTAACCCGAACAGAATCTTTAGTTAGAATCGCAATTTCTTTTTCGCCGAGATAAAAAACGTCGCGTGTATGCTGCAAAATTGCGGGAATATCGGATGCCACAAAAAATTCGCCATCGCCCAAACCGATAACCACCGGAGGACCTTCGCGAACAGCAATTATGGTGTCGGGTTCGTCAGCAGAAATTATTGATAAGGCAAAAATTCCGCGCAACTGTTGAACGGCTTTTCTAACGGCAGATTCAAAGTTTAAACCGTCAGTTTTGATAATTTCTTCAATAAGATGTGCAACGATTTCAGTATCGGTTTCGGTTTTAAACTCGTGACCTTTTTCGCGGAGCATATCTTTTAACTGCAAATAGTTTTCGATAATCCCGTTATGAACAACCACGATTTTGCCCGAACAATCACGATGCGGATGAGCATTTTCTTCGGTTGGTCGCCCGTGTGTCGCCCAGCGCGTATGACCGATGCCGTAAGTTCCATCGAGAGGTTTCAGCCGAATCGCTTCTTCTAAATTGCGGAGTTTGCCCTCGGCACGGCGAATCGAAAGGTCGTGATGTTCATCCACCACTGCAATTCCCGCCGAATCATATCCGCGATATTCCAATTTCCGTAAGCCTTCAATAATGACAGGCACAACTTGTTTATTTCCAACGTATCCAACAATTCCACACATAATTTTTTAGAGATGAAGAATGAGGGATGAAGGATAAAAACTCCTCTCTTCCACACTCTTCGTTTTTATAAAAACTTCTATCAAGCTGTCTTATTATCCATTAATTTCGGATTATCTCGCAGCGGCGGCAAGAATTCTCAAAATAATTCCCACTGCAAAAAGAACGATTCCGATGATGGCGAGGATTTTTCCGGCTTGCGCTTTACCTCGATGATTGTGCCCAGTTTCATAAATGTCAATATTTACAAGGGCTTCTTGCGCCGAAGTATATGCAATATAAGCAAAAATAGGCGGACAACAAAAAATACTTAAGATGCCGAAAGTCAAGGCTTTATTGGCATTTTTCCTTATTTCCTCTGCATAAAACTGTCGGGTTGAATCGCTGAACATCGAATTTTCCTCCGGCGGCGGTGGCGGTGTCCAGATTGGTTGATTCATTTGTTGTTCGCTCATTTTGGTTTTCTCCAAAGTTTATTTTTTCATTTATTTTTACTTCCAAAATCTTTGATTATTTCTTCCAATGTAAGATTTGAGTTGTCCCATTCTCTTACTTTTTTGACAATCTCATCTATCTTTTCTCTTGTATCCGTAATAATTAAAGAATTACTTCTGCTGTCAGTCTCCACAGCACCTCTGCGGGATAGCATTTTATTTATTACTTGAGATAAACCCGTATGTTTTTCTTTAATATTATTGCCATAATTACAAGCTGTTGGAACAGTCCCCGATTGAAAACGGTTTAATTTTATGAATTCCGTATAAAGCGGTTCACTTTTGTCCGTATTGTTTAATGGAATTTCAAATCCGTTCTCAGACAAACTACTTACTTTTGCAATTCTAATTAAAGATTTACCTATAATTTGCCGTCCTAAATCCTGCGACCGTAGTATTGCATCAAGAGCAATATTCCAAGGAACTCTGTCAATATTCACGGTTAAATCTATTTTTCCTACTGATTTATCAACGACAAAGTTACAGCCAAACTTTTCAGTTATTAAATTCAAAATATCTTTTAACTCTGCATTTACTAAATTGAGATTTATGGCTTCTCCCTCAAATCCTTTCTTGCCGTAGTTTTCACAAGGAACTGTAATGTTATTTCGAGATTGTTGGGCAAAAACACTTCCTGCGCCCAAAATTATGAGTAAAACTAAAGTTAATGAAGTAACTTGTTTATTTCTGGTATATCCAACAATTTCACACATAATTTACTCTTTTAAGTTGTAAACGAGCTGAGAATATTGTTTAACTGGAGAGGATGAAGGAAGCGATGGAATCTGATTTGGAAAGTCCACTAAGTAATAGTCTATCCTCACATATAGATTTTTTCCGTCATTTGATAATTTATATTCACTCTCAACTGTTAATTTACCTTTCTTATTTCTTTCGCCACCTTTGTATTCTTTTATAATCAAACTCTTTTTCTTTATTTCTGTCTCTGAATAAATTACTTCATTGAGTAAATTGATGTTTTTTTCACCACTTTTATCAAGCAGATATTTTTTCTCACTTGTAGTTTCCTTCGTATTGATTCCCGACTTCGTTTTTTCTCGGCATAAGTCCGAAAACTTCATAGTTATGGTTAAGTCAGTTTGCAAAATCATTATTTTAGTATCGCAATCGAAAGGGTCAGGCATTCTCTGTTCATGGATAAATGTGGCTGATTTTTTTTGATCCATAATCCACGTTCCACTAAAATCTAGCTTTTCTTCCTTTTTCTGAGCAAGAATACTTCCCACCCAACAAATTATGAGCAAAACCAACCAAACTAACCTGCGTTTTTTCATAACAATTAGACAAGTTTTTTCACTTCTTTAGCCAATGCTTTCAGGAATTTTTTATTTGATAACAAACCATCAAAATCATCTTTTTCTTTTTTACTTTTAACTTTTTCCTTGCCGTTATTTTCCATCACGGCGCGGAGTTCATTGTTGATTTGAGTTTGATATGGCGCGGCGTTTGGTTCGGATGCACGTTCTTTGAAATAGTTCAGCACATCTAAATCAATTTTGATTGTAATTTGGGTCTTGTGATTTGACGATGTTAGATTTTCTTCATTGTTACTCATTTTTTCCTCACTGTCGGGGGGTAAAAAACAACTACTCCTGATTCAAAGTTTTGATGGCACGAGCCGGCGCACCAACAACTAATTTATTTGCTTCAACATCTTTATTAACAACACTTCCGGCACCGGTAACAGCTCCGTCTCCAACTTTGATGGGGGCAATCAGCATTGTATCAGAACCGATTTTAACATTATTTCCGATGCTAGTCGCGTGTTTATTTTTACCGTCGTAATTACAAGTAATGGTGCCTGCTCCGATATTGGTTTTTTCGCCAATAGTTGCATCGCCTAAATAGGTTAAATGATTGGCTTTTGAGCCGCGTCCAAGAATTGTTTTCTTGAGTTCAACAAAGTTTCCGACCTTGGCTTTTTCTTCCATCCGAGCGTGTCCGCGCAGATGAGCCATTGGTCCGATGGTGCAACTGTCCGAAACTTCGGAATCGGTAATGACGCAATTATCTAAAATTTCCACGCCGCGACCGATGCGTGAATTTGTAATCCGAGTTCCGCTCCGAATAAGGCAGCCATCGCCAATTTCACTTTCACCTTCAATTGTGACATTTGGATAAATTACCGTGTCACGTCCGATGTTCGCTCGTTCGCTGATATAAGAGTTTTTCGGGTCAATAAAAGTTACACCGTAATCCAACATTAAACGTGAAATAGTTCTGCGGCAAAGAGTTCGCTCCATATCTGCCAGCTGAACGCGGTTGTTAATGCCTTCGATTTCGTGTGCGTCATTATGACGATAAATGGCAATGTCTTCGCCTTCATCACGCAAAAGCGAGGGAACGTCGGTCAAATAATATTCGCCCTGAGCATTGTTGTTTTTGACCCGAGTCAGTGCGGAATAAAGTTTTTTGGTATTAAAACAATAGATTCCCGAATTAATTTCTTTGACAGCTTTTTCTTCGTCGGTTGCGTCTTTTTGTTCGACAATTTTATTGAACAAACCTTCGGAATCACGCACGATTCGCCCGTATCCGGTTGGATCAGCCAGATTAACCGTTAAAATGGTGCAAGCCGCACCTTTTCCACGATGCGTATGATGTTTTTGAATTAAAGCCGCCAGAGTTTCGGCGCGAATCATCGGAACATCGCCCGAAAGAACTAAAAGTGTTGATTCTTCGTTTTCCAGAAATTGGCG
>DAORIL010000420.1:0-6120 GCA_035438525.1 Pyrinomonadaceae bacterium | reverse complement strand
CGGTAATTTCTTATTTGGTGATGGGTTGGATTGGGATTATTGCTGTTTAGCCTTTGTATCAAGCTTTGGGGTTAATCCCAATCGCCCTAATTGTAATAGGTGGATTAGTTTATACACTTGGCACGATTTTTTATGGCTGGAAAAGCTTGAAACATCACCACGCGGTTTGGCACCTATTCGTTTTAGGCGGGAGCATTTGTCATTTTCTGGCTATTTCAATATACGTTTTCACTCATGCCGCGAATTTATAACCGAATCCATGAACTGTTTGAATATAAACGGGATACCGCGGATTGTCTTCGAGTTTTTGCCTCAGCCAAGCGATATGAACATCAACCGTTCGGGTAGTTGGCATTGCATCATAACCCCAAACTTCATCCAACAATTCATCACGTTTCAGAACTTCTCCGCGATGTTCAATAAAATACTGCAAAAGTTTAAATTCCATGGCCGAAAGGTCAAGATGAACATTATTTTTCTTCACTTCAGCCCGACGAAAATCAATTTCGACATCGCCGAAAGCATAGGTTTCAACCGAATTAATTATAGTATTGGTTGAACGCCTTAAAAGGGCTTCGATCCGAGCCAGTAATTCAATAACTTCAAAAGGCTTAGTTAAATAATCGTCTGCCCCAAGTTTTAATCCGACAACTTTATCAATCGTTTCACCTTTGGCCGTCAGCATCAAAATAGGCGTGGCAATTCCCTTGGCACGTAGTTCCCGACAGACATCAAAGCCGTTTTTCTTGGGCAGCATTATGTCTAAGATAATGACATCAAACGAGTTGTTTAATCCAAGTGTTAATCCTGCCTCACCATCCCGCGCAGAGGTAACTTTATAACCCTCGCTAATTAATCGGTCGGTCAGCGTAAAAATTAAACCTTCTTCATCCTCAACCAATAAAATTTTCATTGATTACCTTGATTCCTTTTGATAAGTCTGAAAATAAATTCCATCGAAATTGTTTTGAGCAATCCGTTCAATATAAAAACTCCCGCATTTTTCGCACTGCATTTTAGTTTCTTTTTCCCAGCTAAAATACATCCGGTCGCCTTCATTTGACTTGTGTTCCAATAAAACTTCAATCGGTTTTAAATATCCGATACAATGACATTGGTCAACTCTATTTCCCGGTATTTTGTAGAACAAACTATATTTGCTGTTGTAATTGTTACTAAAAACTTTTTCTTTATAAACTTGACCGCAAAGCTGACATGCTTTTAGAAAATGACTTGCCTGATCGCTTGTAAATAACTCCTGAATTAAAAATAAATTCTCCAAATTGCAATCCAGATTGGCAATTTTTGTATATTCATTACAAAAATAATCTTGAAAATCATTTTGACTCATAATTATCAGGTTTGCGGAAGTTCAATCACAAATTTGCTTCCTTTGCCTAATTCACTTTCGACTTCGATTTTTCCATGATGTGCGTCAATAGTTTGTTTGACCAAACTCAAACCTAACCCATTTCCGTGGATTTGAGCATCAACTACACTTTTCGCCCGATAAAATGGTGAAAAAATCTGCTTCAAATCTTTTTTAGAAATCCCGATTCCTCTGTCTTCAACCGCAATTTTAATGGTTCCGCCGCCATTTTTTGCCGAAATTTTGAGCCAATTACTGCCATTGCTGTATTTGATTCCATTAATTATCAAATTTTGGATTGCATGCGATAAAGCATTTGAATCTGCCTGAATAACTGGTAAATCTTCATAAATTTCCGTTTCGACCGTAAAATCTTTTTCGGCAATTAAAGGCTGGCAATCGTTCAATGCTCCTTCAATTACGGTTTTGACATCGGTTTGACGAAAATCATATTTTTTGTGACCGGAACGGGCTCCGGCAAATTCCAAAATCTGTTCGACCATTGCGCCAAGTTTTTTGCCTTCGCCTTTGATCAAATTACCGTAACGAGAAACTTGGGTGCCTTCCCGGGCTACTCCATCCGCTAGGTTTTCTGCTGCTGAATAAATAACGGCAATCGGAGTCCGGAATTCGTGCGAGACTGCCGAAACAAAATCTAATTGTCGTTGCGCCAACATTTGTGCGCGGCGGGCAGAAAGAAAAATTAATCCAATGCTTCCGCCCAATAGCCCCAATATCCCAAAGCTAATTAATAAATTTTTTCGTCGTGAACTTGCGACAAATTGTTCTAATGATCCCGCATTGTGTCTGACATTCAAAGCCCATAACGCATTTGAATTCAATGCTTTTCGCTCGAAAATTTGATTATTATTTCCATTAAAAACTTGAATTTTAAGTTGTCCGTTTTGGATTGGGGCAGTTGTTGAAATTCTGTTTTCAACCCGTTGATTTAGGATGATTTGTTTTTTTTCTCCTGAATTATTAAGGGTTGTCCATAAATCTTTGTTGACAAAAAAAGCTAAATTTTCTGGCATTAGTTCAAAAATCGGAACACTGGCATCAGAATTTGGTAAATTTTCCGTCTGAAAGATGGCTGTGTTTTGTCTTTTGCTGAAAACCGAAAGTTTATAATCACCCTCGGGAAAATATTTTGCAGTTAAATCGTTGATTATCCGATCTTTAATAACTCCTTCGTCAAGCTGAATAACTAAATAAGCTAAAACGTTAGGCATTTGCAGGATTGAAGGAGGGATGGGCGATTGGGCTTCCATCGCATCAAAAGGATGTCGGGTTGCCGTAAAACGATTTGGTTGATCGTAAACCGGCATGGTTAAAGTTAGATTTTTTTCATCAACCGGCTCAAAATTATTTTGTAAAACTAAAAATCTATCACTAGCAGCGATTGGAGTGAATTGTTTCGTTTTTGTATCAAAACGCGACATTTCGCCATTTGGCTGAATAACATAAAAATCTTTGATCAATTTGGGATAGGGGGAATTTTGTTGCCAAAGCTGGTAACGGTCAAGAAAATTATTCGCCCAATTTTCACCATTTGATTGAAAACTAAAATAGGTATTTTGCAAAATCCGATTAAAGTCATCGGCAAAATGTTGGGCATCAAGATCAAGTCTTTTTTGCAGTCGTTCTTGCTCCGATTCGCTGATTTGTCCTACCCATTTGTATTGGAAAAATGCCAAAACTCCAAGCAAAATCAGTAAACTGGAAACCATTAGAAATTGTAGTCGCGAATCTTTCACAGAATAATTATCAATAAACAAATAAAATTTAACAATAGTTACGATTAAGATTTTACATCCTTAACAAATTCTTTGCTTTTTCTTAATTCTTTTTCGAGGTGTTTTAACTTAGGATTGGATTTATGATGAAAACACTATTTTTGATTTTAACGACTTTTTTAATATTTGGTGTGGTTTTTGGACAACAGCCTGATTTAACAGAACTTTCAAAAATGGAAGGCGGAAAAAGAGTTTTGGAATATTTTAAGGCTTTCAATTCAGGTGATGAACAACAATTAAAAGATTTTTTTCTCCAAAATTTAACTTCTGAGGCTCTTTCGCGAAGACCAGTCGAACCTCGTTTGGAATTTCATCGAGAATTGCGCTCAGAACATAAAACCTTTGAAATTAAGGATATTGTTTCAATAAACATTGAAGATGTGGTTGATGTCGAACTTTTAGTTCAAGGGAAAAATGGGGGATGGATTAAATATACTTTTACTTTTGAAAAAAACTCGCCACAGAAACTTCAGGGTTGGCAAATTGAGCTAACGGATGCCCCGACCAGCGGGGAAAAAAAGACTTATGAAGTGCCTAAAACTAATGTTGAATTTCTTTCAACAACTGAAAAATATCTAAATGATTTGGTTTCCGAAGATAAATTTTCGGGGGTTGTTTTAGTTGCCAAAGGCGATAAACCAATCTTTGCAAAGGCATACGGATTAGCTGATAAAGAAAAAAATGTTCCCAATAAAGTCGATACAAAATTTAATTTGGGCTCAATCAATAAAACTTTTACCCAGATTGCAATCGGGCAATTGATCGAGCAAGGGAAAATATCCTACGATGACAAACTTGGTAAATATTTACCGGATTATCCAAATAAAGAAGCCGCAGAAAAGGTTACAGTTCGACACCTTTTAAACATGTCTTCCGGAGTGGGTGATTTTTTTGGTCAAAAATATCTTGCCACCCCAAAGGAAAAATTGAGAAATATCAATGATTTTATCCCGCTTTTTTCTGACAAACCTCTGGCTTTTGAACCTGGCACAAAGAACCAATATTCTAACGGAGGTTATATTTTACTTGGTGCAATTATTGAAAAAGTAACCGGAAAAAGTTATTACGATTATGTTCGCACCAATATTTATCAGCCACTAGGAATGACCGATACTGATTATTTTGAATCAGATAAAAAGACTCCGAATATGGCAGAAGGTTATACAACCAATGGGGTTAAGTCATCTGCTCAATCTAAGCGGCAAAATAATTTGGACACCCGTCCTGCCAGAGGGACATCTGCCGGCGGCGGTTATTCTACAGCACAAGATTTACTGAAGTTTTCTCTTGCTTTGCAGAGTGGAAAAATAAAATCGCCCGAAGAATCGCCTTCTCAAAAAGATTCTAATGGCAAATTTATGGGATTGGGCATTGCCGGCGGCTCCCCGGGAGTTAATGCAATTTTGGAAATTATGCCGGAACAGGGTTATACGATCATCGTTTTGTCAAATTACGATCCGCCGAGTGCCGAAAAATTAGGCATACAAATTCGTAATTGGACAAAGGAGTTAAAGGATTAGCTTTCTTCCCAAAATACAAGTGGAGGGGTTAAAGTTATTGAAATTTGGTCAACAAAGATGACGTTATTTTATAAATCCCGAAGGCAATTTATGGGAAAAGTCGGAAATCATTCCAACAATCTAAGAGATTATGCCGTTATTTATCTTAGCTGAATTGCTGAATTCTCCTTTGACCCATAGTTTTACAATAAGCGGTGAAGAAGTGAATATATTTCCAATTTCATTGACTGTTATTTAAGAAAAATATCTAAAAAATGAAAATTTGAATAAACATATAAAAAAAGCCCAAACAGTAAAACTGCAAGGGCTTTTTTATTTTAATTTAATGAATTATTCAACTGATGTCGAAATATCCGCAGATGGTTGTTCAACCCAAATTGGCGGAGTTCCCAGAATTTCGCTAGATTTATGATTTTCCAGAGCAATTTCTAAAACCTCATCAATCATTTCAACAGTGTGAATGGTCAAATCATCTCTGACTTCTTCGGGAATATCGGTCAAATCTTTTTCATTGTCTTTAGACATGATAATCGTTTTGAGTCCAAACCGATGCGCTGCTAAAAGTTTTTCTTTGACGCCGCCAATGGGTAAAACTTTACCCCTCAGGGTAATTTCACCGGTCATTGCAACATCATGACGGGCTGGTTTGCCTGTCAAAGCCGAAACCATGGCAGTTGCCAGAGTAATTCCGGCACTTGGTCCATCTTTGGGAATTGCACCCTCGGGAACGTGAATGTGCAAATCCATTTTCCGGAAAGTATCCGGGTTAATGCCAAGTCGTTCCGCCCGGGTTCGAACACAGGTTAGGGCAGCACGGGCGGATTCCTGCATCACTTCACCGAGTTTTCCGGTCAGGGTAAGTTCGCCGCGACCTTTGACTAAAGTAGTTTCGACCTGTAAAACATCACCGCCAACTTCGGTCCAAGCCAACCCGTTGACCAATCCGATTTCGCTTTTGCGGGAAACATCCTGCTTGCGGAAACGAATTTTGCCTAAAAGTTCGCGAACTTTTTCGGCATCAACAATTTCCTTAAAATTTTCTTTTTGGGCAGAAGTTACATATTTTCGAGCCACTTTTCTGAGACACGAACTGATTTCCCGTTCCAAACTTCGAACACCTGCTTCACGGGTATAATGACGGATAACTTCTAAAATGCCATCTTCCGTAAATTTGACATTTTCCAAACTTAAACCGTTGTTTTCGGCTTGTTTAGGAAGCAAATGTTGTTTGGCGATTTCGGCTTTTTCGCGTTCGGTGTAACCCGAAAGATGCAAGATTTCCAGACGATCCTGGAGTGCAGGCGGAATTGTGTGCAAAACGTTTGCCGTCGCGATAAAAAATACATTTGAAAGATCGTAATCCACATCCAAATAATGGTCCCCCCTTCATTCAATTTTGCTTTTTTATAGCTGGCAAGTTCTCCAAAAGCAAGGC
>DAORIL010000419.1:0-6124 GCA_035438525.1 Pyrinomonadaceae bacterium | reverse complement strand
TTTGAAATTTATTACTTACGATATAGATTTGATGTCACACAAAATGGCAAAACCGAAATGGCGCAAGTTGTCAGTCCGGTCAAATTTGGCGATTTAGTTTTAGAAGTCCTTAGTTCTCAAAGAGTTGAATTCAATCAATCGGATGTAACCTGCAAATTGGTGGTAATGACTGCTCAACAAATTGCCGAAAAAGAAAAACAAGAATCAGCAGAATTGATGGATGTCGGAAAGCTTTCGACAGTTAATTTATTCGCCGTTGAACCGATAGGTTATGCCGGGATTGAGTCCGAAGGCGAAATTCTCGCCCGAAAAATTTTAGGACGAAAAAATGCTGAAATAGCTTTTCAAAGCATTCTCGAAAACGGTTATCCTGAAGCCAAACTTTATGCCTTGTGGGCTTTACGCAAAATTCACGGACGGGCAAGTCACAAATATTTTGAACCGCTACGGAATCTTTCAATCGAAGTTAAAAGAATGTCGGGTTGTGAAGGTTTTACTGAAAAATTTAGCGAAGCAGTAACGGAAATCGAAAATCCTTTTTATTTGAAATTGAAGGCTAAAGATTTATGGACAATGGATTTAAAACGTCGCAGAGCTTTGCTGACCAACGAAGAAGAACAGTTTCTGCTCTCAGTTTTCAGAATTTACAAAAGCTCAAACGAATTAGATAAAATCGCGGATATTCCATTTGGCGAACTTTTTCAAAAAGAAGTTGTCAAAGTTTTAGGCAATTGAGTGAGACAGCAATTTTTTCTGAATTTAACCTTATAATTGTGAGATTAACCATCCGAATGTAAGTTTTTGTAAACATCAATCTCCTGACATAGTTCCGGTTTTCAATAAAATCTAAAAAAATGTATAATTTTCTCGCTTTTCAACTATATTTCTAGCTAATTCAGGAGAAAAATATGCTACGACGCAAACTAACAGTCGTTATTCTGTTATCTGCACTTTTAATTCCAAGTCTTGCTTTCGGGCAAGCTAAAGTTTACACCGCTCCGTCTGATGTAATTGCCAAAATTAAAGATGAAGGAATGAATCGCTCGCAAGTGATGAATACCTTATCGTATTTGACTGATGTCATCGGAGCACGTTTGACCGGTTCGCCGGGGTTATTAAATGCCAACAATTGGACCAAAGATACGATGACCAAATGGGGAATGCAAAACGCACACCTCGAAGCATGGGGACCCTTTGGTCGCGGTTGGACATTAAAGGCTTTTAATGCTGAAGTTACCGCCCCATACACGATTCCGCTGATTGCTTATCCAAAAGCCTGGTCGCCTTCGACCAAAGGCACAGTTAATGCTGATGTCGTTTATTTTGATGTCAAAACCGAAGCTGATTTTGATAAATATAAAGGTAAATTGAAAGATAAAATTGTTCTTATTTCCGATATTCGTGAAGTTAAAGCTGATTTTGACGGAATGGGAAGAAGATTTACAGATGAAGAGTTGGCGAAAATGGAAGCCGCTACTCCGCCAACTCCAGGTGGAAATGGTCCGCGTCCACAGGGACAAGGTCAAGGAAATTTCCAACAACAGCAACAAGTTGCTGCCCGACGCTTTAGCTTTTTGCTGGAAGAAGGTGCAGCCGTTGTCGTTGATGCGAGCCGAACCGGTAGTGGCGGGACAGTTTTTGTCCAAGGGGCGACCGTTGTCCAACCGACACCTGCTAATCCTAATGACAGACCAACCCGAATTGCACCACAGCAAAAAGAAGCCGATGGCAAAATTTTGCCGCAGGTTACAGTAGCAACTGAACATTACAATCGATTGGTCAGAATGCTTAAACAAGGCGCAAATCTGAAAATGTCGGTTAATATCCAAGCTGAATATAATGACAAAGACCCAATGGCATACAATACTGTTGCCGAAATTCCGGGAACCGACCCGAAATTAAAAGATGAAATTGTCATGATGGGCGGACATATGGATTCGTGGCATGCAGGAACAGGGGCAACCGATAACGCTGCAGGAGTTTCGGTGGCAATGGAAGCAGCTCGGATTATTATGGCTTCGGGCTTAAAACCGCGTCGAACAATTCGGGTTGCTCTGTGGTCAGGCGAAGAACAAGGTCTATTTGGTTCGCGTGCCTACGTCAAACAACATTTTGGCGAAATGAAAGGCGCACAAAACAATTTTGGACCACCGGATCCGAATGCTCCAAAACCTGAATTGGTCAAAGGCGCAGATTACGAAAAACTTTCTGCTTATTACAATTTGGACAATGGAACAGGCAAAATTCGCGGCGTTTATCTGCAAGGAAATTCAGCCGTTGCACCGATTTTCAAAGAATGGCTGATGCCTTTTAACGATATGGGCGCAAAAACTTTGACCATTTCCAACACCGGCGGAACAGACCATCTTGCTTTTGACGGGATTGGATTGCCCGGCTTTCAATTTATCCAAGACACAATTGAATATGATACTCGCACACATCACTCAAATCAGGATGTGTATGACCGTATCCAAGCGGATGATATGAAACAGGCTTCAACCATTATGGCTGCTTTTGTTTATCAAACTGCAATGATGGATGAAAAAATTCCGCGTAAAGAAATGAAGTAGTTTTTGAAGGATAAGGGATAAAGGATGAAGGATGAATAGAAGCTAAATGGCTGGTGTTCATCCTTCTTTTTTTATTGATTGATCAAAACAATATCCTGAGTTTCGGTCGATTGTGAAACGATTATTTTTTTAACGTCTTTTGACCATTCAAACCATTCCAATTTGCCTTTGCCGAGGTCAAAACTTTCCAGAGAATTATTTTTGTTAATTGGTAAAAGCAAAAGTTTGATATTTTCGCCCTGATAAGCAATTTGCGAAATAAATTTGCCATTCGGATGCCAACGCATTCGTCTTTCGGTGGCTTCTTTGGGCAAATCAATTTTGCCTAAACTTTCACCTGTGAGAGCTGAGATTATCCCGATTCGCCACAGATTATCAACATCTGTGTCCATAAAATAAAAAGCAATTTGAGTTCCATCAGGCGAAATGGCTGGATGCATCGCATTTTTTTTTGTCAATTGGGTTAGTTTTCTGTCTTTCAGATCAAATCGCCAGAGAGTCAGGGTTTTGTTATTCAAACCATTTTGGAAAATTACTGATTGACCATCGGGTGTAAAATTTCCCCAAACCTCTTCTGCGCCATCAATTAGTGGACGAATATTTTTTCCTTCGGAATCGGCTAAGCGAAGAAAGTTTCTGCCGTCCTGATTTGCGCCAAAAAGGAGAGAGTTGTCAGTCGGCGAAACTGACATTCCAAAAGATACTCCCGAATTAACCGTTAATTGTGTTTTGTCGGATCCATCCGGATTGGAACGCCAAATCTCAGGCTGTCCGGTGGCAGTTGAGCTGTAAAGAATTTTGCCGTCGTTCGTCCAATTAATGTTAGAGATATTGCCCGATTCTTCAAAGATCTGTCGGCTTTCAATCTTTTTGGCGGATTCGTCATAATCACCGACGCTTACTTTTGAGACTACATTTTTTTGGACGGTCAAAATATTATTATTAGCACTCGAAACCCACGAATAACTGTTTAAATCGTTAGTAATTTGCCGCGCTTCTCCTGTTTGGCGCGAAATTATCCAAAGTTGTTCTTGATACATCGAAGTCGCGGACAAAGCAATATTTTCAGCATCAATCCACGAGATTTGATGAATGTGATCCCAACGCTTTTGGGTTAATACCTTTTCGCTGCCGTCATGAGGATCAATTAATAAAACCGTTGCTTTTATTTTGCCGTCGCTGTTTTTTTCCTCGACTATACAGGCAATTTCCTTACCGTCTTCTGACCAAGCGACCGGACTTGTTTTGAAATTTGGAAAAGAGCGTTGTTCATCTTTTGCCTCGATCAGGAATTTTTTATTTGCTCCATTTATATCGGCGATTCCAAACATTGTTGCCTTTACGGAACTGTGTGATTCAGTGAAAGCCATTCGTTTTCCGTCAGGTGAAATGGCAATTGTGGCGCCGGTCGAAAGGTTTTGGATATGTTCGGTAGAGCCGCCGAGAATCGGAATTCGCCAAATTTGGGGATCAGGAAAATCACCGCTAAAAGCCGTTGCATAAATAAAGTTGTTATCAGGCGAAACAGTTAATCCGACAAAGTTTACGGATTGCGGTTTGAGAATTTGATTTTGGCTTCCGGTCGCAAGATGTTTGAGCCACAAACTTTCTCCGTCTTTTTCAATTTGTGAGAAAACGGCGTAGTTTCCATCATTTGTGATGGCGGCATTGGTTATTTTCCCGTTATTGGTTAAACGCCTAAAGGAAATTTTTTGAAAAAGTGTCGTTGTTTGTCTGCTTTGCCAAAACCACGCGCTAAGAACTAATAATGCAACAATTACGCAAAGCCCTGAAACTACCAGCCGATTTTGTTTCAACCAACTAAATTGCGGTTTTTTCGACGAAGTTATTAATTTGGGTTCGGCAAAATGAGCATTTTCTACTTCTAAAGATTCCTCAATAGTGACGCGGGAAAATGAATGACTTTCGATAATAATTTCAGTCATTTCATCTTCGCCATTTGAAATTACTTCAGGTGTTTTTTTGATTAACTGTGGTTTGAGTAAAGATGAAATGGTTTGTTCCAAATCCATCTGTTTTCCTTGCTCAAAAAATTCGGCAAATGATTTTTCATCAAGTAAGTCACGGGTTTTGGTCAAATATTTCTCACGAAATATTTCTTCGGCAAGCTCGATTTTGTAGCCGATTGATTCGCGTAAACAATCTGCTAATCCCGCGAGTTTAGCAGATTGTTCGGCGTTTCCTGACAAAGTAGCAAGTGCGGCAAAACCATCGAAAGAACACGAGATCATCGCTTTACTGCCCATTTCTTGTGCAATTCGCAAAGATTCGGCAAAATTAAAAGCCGCCGCATCAGGTTTGTTTTCAAGATAGTCAGCCGTTCCTAATTAAAATAAATAATAGTCAGAAGTCGTTTGTTACCCAATTTTTTTGAGAGCGTCAGACATTCTTCGAGCCAATGACGGGCAGATGATGGATTTCCTCTGCTTAATTCCAAATCGCCGAGCGACCCTAAAGTATAGGCGATTTGCATTTCATCTTTCAGTTCACGGCAGAGGGCGAGTGCTTCTTCGTAAAAAATCTGTGCTGCGGCAAAATCTTTTTGCAAAACGGCGACTGCCGCCAATCCGTGATTCGTTTTGATAATTTGCGATAAATCATTTATTTCTTTACTTTCGACCAAGGCTTTTTCATAAATTTGTCGCGCTTTTTCCAAATTGCCTTGATGTCGCAGAAAAATACCATTTCCCATCAGTAATTTGAAACGAACATCGGAAACAGTATTTTCTGTTACTTGCAATGCTCCATTGCTCCATTGAAACCCTTCGCTCAAGTGCCCCCGGCTTAACCAAAAATAGCGCAAAGCCGCCACGATCCGTGCGCCTGTTTCTCCATCATTTTTCAAAGACCAACCAAGCGCAACCCGAAAATTGTCATGTTCGGTTTCCAGTTTTTCGAGCCATTCATCTCCTGTTTCACTTTGCAAAAAAGGGTCTGCTTCTTCGGCTAATGAAAGAAAATATTGAGCGTGAAACTGTTGTAATTCGTCAATTTCTCCGACTTTTTGCAAAATCTCAAGGGCAAACTCGCGGACAACTTCCAACATCTGTAATCGCATATTTCCATCTGACTGTTCTTTTGAAACTAGCAGATTATTTTCAATCAGCGAATCAAGCAAGTCGAGAGTGGAGAGTGGAGAGTGGAGAGTGGAGAGTGAACGAATATTTTTTACTTTCTCCCTTTCTCCCTTTCTCCCTTTCTCCCTTTCTCCTATAGCCTCCGCTGCTTCGACCGTAAAACCTCCGGCAAAAACTGCTAAACGGCGAAATAAAAACTGTTCATCTTCTTTGAGCAAGTCATAGCTCCATTGGATAGTCTCACGCATCGTCCGTTGGCGGGCCGGAGAGTCTTTGGCACCGCCAGTCAGGAGGTTTAGAGAGTTTTCTAAACGGTCGAGAATAGCTTGCGGAGAAAGGAGCGAAATCCGAGCGGCGGCAAGCTCGATCGCCAACGGCAAACCGTCCAAACGTCGGCAGATTTCGGTCACGGCGGAAATATTTTCATTTGATAAAAGAAAAGTCGGTTTAACCGAT
>DAORIL010000418.1:0-6128 GCA_035438525.1 Pyrinomonadaceae bacterium | reverse complement strand
AAGTTCTAAAAAGAAATTCAAAATGTTCTCAAATTAAGGATTTTGCGTCAGTCGCCCCTGTAGGCTGTGCTTTCGTAGATTCCGCCTAGTTGAAACTTTGTTTTCAACGCGAAATCAAAAAAAGGAGCTTATCAAAAAGTAAATGCAAAAGGACGACCGCTTTTACACTTTTTTATTAACCCATTCGTCAAAGTCAAAAATTTACATCCGACGAGTTGAAATTTCAAAAAAATGGCTTCATACATGTGCCGCCAGTGCAGTTTTAACAGTTGGATTGGCAGCCATTTCAATTGCCGGAGTCTTAAAAGCCGATGGATTTCAACTTCAAGCTAAAAATTTAGTCGAAACTCCCCCGGTAGTTCAACAAATTAGTGCTACCCAGCCAATAATAAACGAACCAAAAACAATCAATTACGACCGACCTGCAAATTCAGATCATTTGAATACAGGTGGACCTTCCTCGCCCTTTTTACTTTCAAATGAAGAAAATGAGGGTGATGAAAATGAATTAGAAGCCCAAATAAAGCAAATCGAAGCTACCAGCAATCCTGAGTTTGTGCCAAATATGTGGGCTCATTTAGGCAAGATTAACAATGAATTTGGTTTTCGTCGAAATCCGTTCGGTGGTCGAAGTTATGAGTTTCATCCGGGACTCGATATTGATGGCGAGCGTGGCGACCAAGTTATGGCACCTGCGAATGGTGTCGTTTCAAAAGCCGGATGGTCAGGCGGTTATGGAAATTTGATTGAAATTGATCATGGTAACGGGTTAAAAACCCGCTATGGACATCTTTCAAAAATCGAAATTCAGGAAGGCGATACAGTTCAACGCGGTCAAGAAATCGGCTTAGTTGGAACAACCGGCAGATCGACTGGACCGCATCTTCATTTTGAGGTTCGTGTCAATGATAAAGCGATTAATCCGCGCAGGTTTTTGCCCCCGGAAATGCCAAAATAATTTACAACACAATCTGTTTTTTTGAAAAGTGAACTACCAAGTTCACTTTTCTTTTTTATTTTAAATAGATTAGGACATTTTTTAACTTTTGGATAAAATTACAAAATACCTTTAATTCAAAAAAGAGATTGAAAAAATGATTAACAATTCAGAAAGAAAGTTTATTATTGCTTTAGTGTTTTTGGGTTCAATAATTTTCAATTTTCCCTCAATTACCTTGGGAAAGGTGGATGAGGGAATGTTTACACCAGATAAAATTGTAAAACTTCCGTTACAACAAAAAGGTTTGAAGATTAAACCAAGCGAAATTTACAATCCTAAAATTGGAGGGATTTCGGAAGCGATCATCCGTCTCGAAGTTGGCTGCACCGCGGAATTTATTTCGCCTAAAGGTTTAATTCTGACTAATCATCATTGCGGTTTGGATGCTTTGGTTGCTGCCTCGGAAAAAGGGAAAGACTATGGAACTGAAGGCTATAAAGCAAATTCAATGAAGGAAGAACTACCTGCCAGGGATTATTTGCTCAACATTCCGATTCGGGTTGAAGACGTCACCAAAACGATTTTAGCGGGAACAAATGGATTAATTGGCGAGGCTCGGGACAAAGTTATTAAAGCTAATATTGATAAATTGGAACAATCGGAAAATGCGAAAGTTCCTGAAGGAAATACCGTCCGGGTTCAGGCAGTGAGTAATGGATATTTCTACTATCTTTATGAAAACAAAGAGATTCAGGATATTCGGGTTGTCTATGCTCCTCCGAAAGATATCGGTTTTTTTGGCGGTGATCCTGATAACTTTGAATGGAGTCGTCATACCGGAGACTTTACTTATCTCCGAGCCTATGTTGCCCCGGATGGGAAATCCGCACCATATTCCCCTAACAATGTTCCGTTCAAACCGAGAAAGTTTTTGACGATTTCACTGAATGGGATTAAGGAAAATGATTTTGTTTTTGTGATGGGAAATCCCGGCGGAACAACTCGTTATCGTGAAAGTCAATCTATTAATTATCTTCAGCAAGTTAATTTTCCATTTCTTTATGATTATTTTATTAGTTGGAGCAATGCCCTGAATATGATTGGAAAAAACAACGAGGAAAAAAGAATTGCTCTACAGGGTGAGATCGCCAATCTTGATAATAGCCGAAAACTTTATGAGGGCGGAATTTTAGCAATGAAACGAGCGGATATTGTTGGGCAAAAACGTTCTGATGAGGCTAAATTTGCGATTTGGGTAAATGCAAATTCAGCCCGGAAAGCTAAATATGGTAATGTTTTAGCTGACATTAGCCGGATTTCAACCGAATTTTATAAGACAGTTCAAAGGGATCGAATTGTTCGCACTATTCCATTTTTAGGAAATCCCGCCACCTTAAAAGAAGTTGTGGACGCCATGGTTTCGGTTTCGCAAGGAAAAACTTTAACAGATAAAAAACGGGCGGAAATTCAGGAAATTTTACCAAAACGCGAGCCGATTTTAGAGCGCGAGATTCTCAAATTCTTCTTCCGAAAAATTTCTGAATTACCAACTGAACAAAAATACCCACCAGTTGAAGCACTGTTCAACGGTTTTACAGGAAAAGAAAGGCGTGTTGCAGAAGAAAAACTAGCGACTGATTGGGTTGATAATAAAGACTTTGATTCGTCAGATAAAATTATTGCGCTTTATTCAATGTCGGCAGGCTCTTTAAAGGAAAAGTATCCGAAATTATTTGATTTTGCGTTGGCACATGCTAAGGAACAAACGGCAATTTTGCAAAGGACGCTCAATTTTAATAATGAAATCAACAATTTGCGTCTTCTTTATATGGAAGGAATGAGTGAAATGAAAGGAATTACACCCTATCCCGATGCTAATTTCACTCAACGAATTACTTATGGAAATGTAAAAGGTTATTCACCTCGCGAAGCAGTTCTTTACACCCCTTTTACTACTCTAAAAGGTGTCATTGAAAAAGATACCGGTGTTTTCCCGTTCATTGTTCCGCAAAAATTAAAGGATTTACAAAGGGCAAAAGACTTTGGCAGATTCGGTGAGGGGGATTCTGTTCCGGTAAATTTTCTTTCAACCAACGATATAATTGGCGGCAATAGTGGAAGCCCGATAATGAATGCCTATGGAGAACAAGTTGGGATCGTCTTTGACGGCAATTTCGAAGGTTTAGGAAATGATATTTTCTTTAATCCCAAATATGGACGAACAATTTCGGTTGACATTCGTTATGTGCTATTTGTTACCGAAAAATATGCGGGTGCAGGCTGGATTTTGGATGAGATGAAGTTCGCTAACCCGAAAAGTGAAAGGTAGGAATACAAAGATTAAGAGTTTGTAGTTAAATTATTGAATTTATTTAACTACAAACACCTTTTTTTCAACCTCAACCTTTATTTCACCCATTCGTCGGCGATTTTGACATCAACTTTAATCGGGACTTTAGTTACAATTTCAGACCCGGCAGAAACCATTGCTTTTTCCAAAAGTTGGGCAGTTTGTTCGGCTTCACTAACATCACATTCCACAATAATTTCATCGTGAACAATGTTGACGAGTTTTGCGGAAGTTCCTGCAATTGAATCATGCAGCAAACGTAAAGAACGTTTGAGAATGTCTGCGCTTGACCCCTGAATGGGGAAATTCATTGCATTTCGACGCGCACCCGCGACCTGACCTCGGTCTGTCTCATCAAACCGAAAACGATACATTCTTCCGGAGGCAGTGCGGGAAACCCGGTCTTTCAAAGCCTTTTGTCCTGCTTCGCGTAACCACGCATCAAGTCTTCTGTAAGTAGCAAAATATCGGCGCATAATATTTTCGGCTTCGGTTTGGCTAACGCCTGTCATCATTGCAAAACGAGATGCACCGATTCCGTAAACCACGCCAAAATTTAATCGTTTGGCAAAAGTTCGTTGGTCAGCAGTAACATCTTCGGGCTTAACATTAAAAACTTGGGAAGCAGCCTGAGCATGAAAATCAGCACCGGAAATAAATGCATTGATGAAATTTTCGTCATTTGAAAAGTCCGCTAAAATCCGTAATTCGATTTGGGAATAATCAGCGATAATTAATTTTCTGCCTTCAGGTGCAGTAAAAGCTCGCCGATATTCTTCACCGTGGGGGATTTGTTGAAGATTAGGATTAGAACATGAAAAACGACCGGTTGGTGCGCCAATCATCCTAAAATCAGCGTGAATCCGACCTGTTTGGGGTTTAATAAATTCCAAAATATTTTCCCCAAAACTAGTTAAACCCTTCGCCACACTTCGATATTCCAAAAGTTTGGCAACGACCGGATATTGATTGGCAAGAGGTTGTAGTTGCCAGCCGCGAGTGCTTTCGGGTATGGGAACTCCTAAATTTTTCAAGGCATCAGAAACCTGGGCTTGGGAATCAAGGTTTATCTCGGCCCGGCCAAAAAGCGAGGCTTGGGCAACGCCAGCCGAAAGCATATCCTGTAATTCGTCTGCCAATTTGGCCTGTATTTTCTTGACTTTTTCGAGCTGTTCGAGCCACCTTTCTCGGTCCAAATAAAAACCGTTTTGTTCCATTGCGGCAACCGGCATCACACAATCAAATTCTAGTTTTGCCGTTTTATCCAGTTCATCTGACTTTAATTTTTCCCAAACTTTTTCGCGCAAAGGCAACATTGTGGCAGCATCACGGGCAGCATATTCAACCTGGGAATGTGAAAGCTCGTTGGCACTCCAATCGCTGACTTGTTCAGATTTATCCAATTCTTGACCCAAAAAAAATGAGGTAACCTCGGCAAGATTATGTCGCCGGTCTTGGTCTCCGGCAGCAATTAGTTGACTAGCTAAAAGCGTATCAAATAAACCACCGACATCAACCCCTAAATGATGTTTGACCCATTTAGCGTCAAATTTTGCATTATGCGCTACTTTTTCAACCTTTGGGTTTTTCAAAAGGTCGCGTAATGGGGCAAGTTCGGGTAAAGTGTGTAAATCCCCTTTTTCTCGAAAAGGTTTGAGGTCAATAACTTTGGTTTCTGCACCGTTGCTCAATTGCACCAGCCTGATATTACCGTTAAAAGGATCAAGATCCGTTGTCTCTGTATCAAAGCCTAAACTGTTGTATCCACTAAGTTTTTCGCATGCCAGTTGGAGTGTTTCCGCATCTGTAATTACCTGAAAATATACTTCCATAAAGTTTGAAAATTGAAAATTGTTAATAGTTAATTGTAGCTTTGTAGTTAGAAAATTAACAATTAAGAATTAACGATTAACGATAAACGAATCAGAAATTACGATTTACGATTTACGATTTACGATTTTTCGTTTATATTTACAGCAGTTTGCTTGGAGATTTTGAGTAAGTTATCTGAAAGAAAAGGTTTATTGAAACCGCAAACTACAAGGATTGATAAATTTACAGTTGTTTCAAATTAATTTGAAATAGGTTGAATGAGTTTGAGCGCATTATTTTCAAAGAACGGCGCTCCTCATTTGCTAAAAAAGCGAAACGCATCGCTTTAGTCGAAAAGAGATTCCTGCGTGATAAAAACAAAACTTCCTTTCCTTTTGGAAAATTTTCCGAAAATAAGAAAATACCATTTCTAAAACGCAAAATCCGCGCTTAAATTAAGCGTCGGCTAAAACTGTAATTAAAATCCCAAAGTTTGTAATTCCATTTATCCATCCAAGCCAAAAATAAGTTGAGAGTTTAGGAAGTTTAGAAAGTTTAGAAAGGTTTGGAAGATTAGCCAAACTTTCCACACTCTCTAAATACTTTCAAAATAGAAAAGTTTTAAGAAGGCGTGCAAGAAAATCCTTACTTCCAAAACTTCCAAAACTATAAAGGAAAATATGTCAAAAGAAATGATTATTAGCGTCAATGGACGCGAAAAAAAGATTGCCATTTTGGATAATGGTCAAGTCACCGAATTTTATATTGAACGTGGCGAAGAAAATTCCGGCGTTGTCGGTAATATTTACAAAGGTCGGGTGCAAAGAGTTTTGCCCGGAATGCAATCCGCTTTTGTGGAAATTGGTTTGGAAAGAGATGCGTTCTTGTATGTTTCTGACTTTTTCGATGAAGAGGAAGAAATTGAACGGATTATGATTGATAAAGGTAAGAAACCTTCTGTTGAGGAAGTGGATCAGGAAGTTACCGATCAATTGCAACGAGCACGTCTGGAACGTGAAAAACAGA
>DAORIL010000417.1:0-6137 GCA_035438525.1 Pyrinomonadaceae bacterium | reverse complement strand
AAATTAGACGTTGTTTAGATTTTTGAAACATAGCTGGCTAACTTTTTTTTCTAATTACGCCACAAGAAATTTTTAACCTATGAGGATTTCTAGGTTTAATTATGGACAATTATCCAAATAGATTTGATTCTTGTATTTTAATTTTTTGGGTGACAAAAAATAAATTAAAACTTATTTATTTTCATTTGTTGATATTTTAAAATAACTCCATAATTTTCCGAATGGATGAAAATAAAATTGGTCCTTCTTTTAATGAAGCATTTAAATTTTGGCTTAAACTTGGCTTTATTTCTTTTGGAGGTCCAGCCGGGCAAATTGCAGTGATGCAAAAGGAGCTGGTCGAAAATCGCCAATGGATTGATAACGATGATTTTTTGCACGCTTTGAATTATTGTATGTTGCTGCCTGGTCCCGAAGCGCAACAATTAGCTACCTATTGCGGCTGGAAACTTCACGGAATCAAAGGCGGAATTGTCGCCGGTGCTTTTTTTGTCATTCCTTCCATCTTCTTTTTACTTTTACTTTCATATATTTACGCTAATTTTGGGAGTGTTCCGCAAATTGATGCGGTTTTGGATGGATTCAAAGCAGTAGTGGTAGCAATTGTGGTTGAAGCTGTTATAAAAATCGGAAAAAAGGCGTTCAAATCAAAATCGCATTTGGTAATGGCTGCACTAGCCTTTGTTGCTATTTATTTTTTCCACATTCCATTTCCTTTGATTGTATTGGGAGCATTTGTTATTGGCTTCGTTTATTCCCGATTTCAAGTCTCAAATTCCAATTTAGAAGAATCAAAAATCAACAGCTATAAAGCAAAAAACAATTTACTGAAAATAATTACGGTTTGTTTTGCGCTGTGGCTAATTCCGTTTATAATTCTTGTCCTTATTTATGGTTACGAAAATTTAACAGTCAAAACTTATCTATTTTTTACTCAATCCGCCTTTGTTACTTTTGGTGGAGCTTATACGGTTTTAGCCTATGTTAATCAGGCAGTTGTGGCGAACGGTTGGGTTACCTCCGCACAAACGGTTGACGGTTTGGCTTTGGCGGAAACCACGCCTGGTCCATTGATTATGGTTTTACAATTTATCGGATTTATGGCGGGATGGAATGCGTCAAATTCACCTCCATTTGCCATATTATGTGCATTGTTGACAACCTACGTTACATTTTTGCCTTCATTTTTATTCATTTTTGCAGGTGCAAATTACATTGAAAAACTTCGCAACAATCAAACTTTGAACTCATCCCTTTCATTTGTCACAGCTTCAGTTGTCGGAGTAATTTTGAATTTGGCGTTAATGTTCGGTGCAACAGTTGTCTATCACAATTCAAATTTTGATTGGTTCGCATTAATTCTTGCTGCCATTTCATTTATTTCGCTCTATTTTTTGAAAGCAGACGTTTTGTTGGTGGTTATAGTCGGAGGTCTGTGCGGATTAGCTAAATACTTTTTAATCGGCTAAAGTCTTAGTTTATGTCAAAAATTTCGGTCAATAAAAAAGGTGCAAAACGCGTTCGCGGCGGGCATTTATGGATTTACAAAAGCGATTTGGTTAGGATTGAGGCAAATGGTGGTGATGTTGTAACTGTTGTAGATGAAGGAAATAATTTTATTGGAAAAGCCTTTTACAGTGATAAATCGGAAATATCTTTACGGATTTTTACTACCAAGCAAGAAACTATTGATAAAGAATTCTGGCGGTCTGCAATTCTCAAAGCAAAAAAACGTCGCCCAAAACTTAATAACCACACAAATGCTTTTCGTTTAATAAATTCCGAAGCCGATCTGATTCCAAGTCTGATTGTTGATGATTACGCCGGAAATATAGTGATTCAAACTCTTTCGCAATCTACCGAAAAATTAAAAGAAACATTTGTCGAAATTTTGCAGGAAGAATTTCAGCCAAAGTCAATTATTCAAAGAAATGATGCAAGGGTGCGTTTGTTGGAAAATTTAGAGCAAATAAATTCAACACTTTACGGTGAAGTTGCAGATGAAATTATTATTGAACAAGACGAAGTTAAATTCTACGTTTCACTTTTGGAAGGGCAAAAAACTGGCTCATTCCTCGACCAGCGTGAGAATCATTTTGTTTCCCGTAATTATGGATTCGGTCGCGCACTCGACTGCTTTACTTTCAATGGCGGTTTTGCTTTGAATTTGGCGAAATCGTGCGATTCGGTTTTGGCAATTGATATTTCAGAGGAAGCAATTAAACAAGCCCAACGAAATGCTGAGTTAAATGAAGTTTCAAATGTCGAGTTTCAAACGGCAAATGTTTTTGATGCTTTGCGCGAGATGGAAAAAAACGGTGAAAAGTTTGATACGATTGTTCTCGATCCACCCGCGTTCGTAAAAAATCGGGCAGCGTTAAAAGGGGCAATTCGCGGTTATAAAGAGATAAATTTACGGGCTTTGAAATTATTAAATGAAGGCGGAATTTTGGTAACCTGTTCGTGTTCGTATCATTTTACCGAAGAAATTTTTCTGCAAGTTTTAGAAGAAGCCGCCAATAATGCTCATAAACGTCTTCATTTGATTGAAAAAAGAATGCAAGCTTCCGACCATCCGATCTTACTCGGCATGCCCGAGAGCTATTATTTGAAATGCTTCATTTTGCGGGCGATTTGATAAAAAACAAGCCACAAAAAACAAAGATATTTAAGGTTTTTTTCGTGGCTTAATTTTTAACCAATACTTGAATTACTCTTAAAATTCTCAGCTAGTTTTTTGGCTTCGGGTAGAGATTCGATAGCCTTCAAAACTTGTGGATCAATTTCAAGTAAAACTTGGGAACCTGCTTCGCTGGAATAATTGGCAGTAGCAATTTCTTCACGAATCCGGGTTTTTACATAATCCAAGTTACTGTTGATATGTTCAGCAGTAAGTCCATTTTTACTGTCTTTGGCAACGAATTCACGAAAAGCTTCAATTATTTTGTCGGTTACCGCTAATTCATTTGGCTGTAAAAAATGATCGTTCTTTTGTTTATCAACTTTCAAATTTTCCAATCCCGAAACTTTACCTGAAACGACCTGTCGGGCAAAGAAAAATGCCGCCTCATTGATCCGATAGCGTAAGGGGGTAAAGGCAAGTGGTGGAGCTTTGACATCCGGTTCAATTCCTCTCCCACCGTAAAGAACTCTTCCGTTTGCTGTTTCAACCGGACTTCCCTGCGGTTTGGGTTCTCCATCTGTGGTGGCTTTATCTGCTGATTCGTCATTATGATGGGTGTAATATTCATAAATAGAACCGTTTGAATAATCACGTTGGAGCGAACGTCCATAAGGCGTGTAATATCTTGCCATTGTTAAGGTTAAGCCTGTTCCTGAGGGCAATTGAAAGATCCTTTGCACTAATCCTTTTCCAAAACTATCACTGCCGACAATCATTCCCCGACCGTAATCCTGAATTGCCCCGGAAACAATTTCCGAAGCCGAAGCGGAACCCCCGTTTATCAAAACAACCAAAGGCATTTCCTCAGTTTTTCCGCCAACTGTTCTCAATTCCTCAGTTTTGGCATAACGGGAACGCCCTTTGACCGAGACAACCACTTGACCACGAGGAACAAAACGGCTGACGACTTCAACTGCTTGGGGCAGTAAACCCCCTGGATTTCCGCGTAGGTCTAAAACTATTTGTTTCATTCCTTGTTTTTTCAAATCCGTAAGTGCCTGGTCTAGTTCATCCGCAGTAGTTTCCTGAAAACCGCCGGTTAATCCGATATATCCAATGTCATCTTTGAGCATAAAATAATTTCGGATTGAGGGATAAGGAACACCATCACGGGTAATTTGAAAATCAATAGGTTTCTCGTAACCGACTCGCTCAATTTTGACATTTACGGTTGTTCCGCGTTCGCCACGAACATTTTTTGAGAGTTCGGAACTTGTCCAGTTTTTAGCATCCTTACCGTCAACTTCGACAAATCGGTCGCCGTATTTCAAACCGACTTTTTCAGCCGGAGTGTCAGGCACAACTGCTTGAACATAAACGCCGTCACGATGTTGCAGAATAGAAACTCCAATTCCGTAAAATCTGGATTGTTGATCTTCGTAGAGTTTTTTAAATTCCTCGCGGGTAAAAAATGATGAATGCGGATCAAGCGTCCAAAGCATTGCCTGAATTGAACTTTCCGAAACTTTTTCGTGATCGACAGTTGCAACATAACTAGAATCGATAACGTCCAGAGCCTCTTTATAATCTTCGGCAATTCGCTCATTGGTAACTGTTCCGCTAGCGGAAGATTTATTGGAGATTCTGCCAAAAAGTCCGCCGATTATTGCTCCAAAGGATATAAATAAAATTGCAATCAGAATAAATTTTCTATTCATTATTAATACTCAAAAACCTCTTTGCCAACTATATCATATTTAACCTACTCAAATTAAGCTAAAAGTTTCACCGTTTATATTGTCCGATTTTTTTAACAAGGTTTAGTTTATACGAAATATAAAAATTAAAAATAATTCCTAAAATTTTCAAAAAATTACTTGACATCTTTTTATTTTAAAATGATACTGCTTTCGTTCCTCGACAATTCAAACGCCCCTTATTCCCCCCAATGGTCGGAGACGTTAATTTAAGAAAATAAAATTGTAAGGAGAATACTTTTATATGAAAAAGATAGTTTTGTGTCTTTGTTTCATACTCTCGCTTTGCGTATTCATAAGCGCTCAAGCAACAACCGCAACTGAACAGGCTTCAACTACAGAAAAGAAGACGAAAAAAACAACTTTTCGAGCAACCAAGGATCAAATTTTAGAGGCTCAAAAGATTTTGAAAGTCACCGAAACAGGGAAGTTGAGCAAGGAAGACAAGGAAGTGTTGAAAGCATACCAAACTGCTAACGGATTAAAGTCCAAAGGTTCTTTGAACCGTGCCACGCTCGAAAAAATGGGGATTGCTTTAACTGCAAAACAAAAGGAAATCCCGGTTTCGGCTGATTCTATTGCCAAAACTGATTCGGAAAAATCAACCAAAAAGAAAGGTCCGGTTTTTAGAGCTAGCAAAGAACAAATAATGCAGGCACAGAAAGTTCTTAAAGTTGCCGAAACAGGAAAATTGAGCAAAGATGACCACGAGGCTTTAAAAACCTATCAGCAAAATAACGGAATTAAGCCAACCGGAGGTCTGAACAAAGTTACTTTGGAAAAGATGGGGATTGAGTTGACCGATAAACAAAAAGAAATGTGAACCGATTTTGGATTTTGGATTTCTGATTTTGGATCTCCAAAAAAACAAAAATCTAGCCAAAATAAAAGTGTGGATTCGTTCCGCACTTTTTTTACTAAAACAACTTTATTTGAACTGATGAATCACGTGTTTTCCAAGTTTCAAGTTCAATCGTTTCAATATTTCGGCGTTGTAATTCTTCAATAATTACTCGCCGATGACAATTTTCCGGCTTTTCGCAGGCGCACATTAACACCATATTTGTATCTAAACTGAGAACAGTTTCAATTCCAAGCTTCAAGTTTTGGATAGTAATTTTTTCTTCTTTGTAGGTTCGATTTCCTAAATTTGGGATGTGCAAATATTTTCTTTTTAATAAAATTTTGAGATAAACTTGCTGCCAATGCAAAACTTTACTGTAGGGAGTAAATCGGACGTCAGCCAGAACAGCATCCAAAGCATCCAGCATCGGCTTCAAATCGTTGATGTCTTTTCCGGTATAACCTGTGGTGTAAATCATGGTTAAAGTTTGGGGAGTTTAGGAAGTTGGGGAAGTTAAGACGAAGAATTACTTCCACAACTATCTAAACTATTTTCCTCATCTTCTTCAATGTAAACTTCGTAACCTGTTGAGTCATCATAATAATAGTCTCGTTTTTCGATGTCATCCTGCCAGGATGAATCGTTTGGCGTTTCTGGTGTATTATTTGGATATTCCTTTTCGCACATTGGAGAAAGTTTTATGAAAAAAAATTGGATTATTACGTTTGCACTTGTTTCCGTTTCAATGGCAACAACCTATTTTGCCACTATCTCAACCGCACAACAAGGCACAGCCCCCCAAGTTGTTGCCGGGAATTACGAATATCAAGTCGGCGCAGTGCTTTATATGCAGCAAGCCGCCGAATATCGTGCGCTTTGCTATCAAGCTTTTAATTTGGCAAAAATGACTCTC
>DAORIL010000416.1:0-6147 GCA_035438525.1 Pyrinomonadaceae bacterium | reverse complement strand
AATTACCTAAATTTTCAATCAAAGATCGCAATTTAATTGAATACAGAATGCGAAATTCACACGCCGATTCAACCCGCTACCGGAACAAATTCACTTTCACATATCCGCTTTTACACAATGATAAAGAGATATTTTCTCCATTTGTTGCGGACGAACCCTATTACGATTTTTCGATAAAACATTGGTCACGTAATGAACTATCAGTTGGCATTACCAAAAAATTCAATAAACATTTTACGACCGAAGTTTATTATTTACGTCAGGATAATGGGAGCGGGTTGCCAAAAGCATTAAATGCCATTGGTTTGAATTTCAAATTCAAGCTTGATTAAAAAGTTTGGGCGGCTTTCTCAGAAGAAAGGGTAAAGTTCGGCAAAACGCGGAAACGCGTTAAACCAACTGTAACCTTTTGGTTTTCATTAAGGGGAAAATTCATTGTCTCGGTCTTTGGTCGGGTTACAATTATAGGTTGTTTGGTTGATAAATTGAGACGAACGACCAATCTTTCAAAAGCTCCGACAAAACTTACCTCTTCGACCCAACCATTAGTTAAATCGTAATAATCCTGAGTTAAATTTTCGGGATGGCGCAGAAATATATCCTCGGGACGAAAAACCAATTTAACCGATTGACCATTTTTGAAATAGAATTCGTCCGGAATTTTAATATCAATATTTTCACATTCAAAAATTCCGTTATTAATTACGCCTAAAAGTAAATTTGCAGCACCTAAAAAAGTGGCAACGTATTCTGTTTTTGGGGTATTGTAAACCTCAAAAGGAGTTCCGATCTGTTCAATTTTCCCTTTATTCAAAACAGCAATTCTATCACCAAGCTCCAGAGCTTCCTCCTGATCATGGGTTATAAAAATTGCGGGTTTATTGATTTCCTTTAAAAGATGACGAATCTCACGTCTAAGGCGGGTCCTAATTTGTGCATCAAGGGCGGAAAAGGGCTCATCAAAAAGTAATATTTCTGGTTCAAAAGCTAAAGCACGCCCAATAGCAACCCTTTGTTGTTGCCCCCCGGAAAGCTGCGAAGGATATTTTTGGCGGTGCTCTTCCAAATGAACTAATTCAATCAGTTCATCAACTCTTTTTTTTATTTCAATCTTTGTTCGTTTTCTCAGCTTTAACCCGTATCCGATATTTTGCTCGACCGTCATTTTGGGAAACAAAGCGTAAGATTGAAAAATCACGCCAACTCCACGTTCTCGTGCCGGAATGTTGGTTACATTTTTTTCGTGAAGAATAATTTCCCCGGTGTTTGCGTTTTCAAGTCCGGCAATAATTCGTAAAATTGTGGTTTTTCCACTTCCTGATGCGCCAAGCAATACAATTATTTCGCCTTCGGAAACATCAAAATTGATATTTTCCAAAACTGTAACTTCACCAAAAAGTTTACTGACATTTTGCACCCTGGCGGCAATTATTTTGTCCAAACTTTCCATAATTATTCGTTTTCGAGCCAATCCTGAGCAACAAACAATACGCTAAAAATAATAAATGAGAAAATCGTTAACGCAATTGCTATAGCGTTTGCAGCGTCAACTTGTCCTTCATTGAATTTGCTGAAAATATAAAGCGGAGCCGTTTGAGTCCGGGAGGCAAGATTTCCTGAAACCAAAATAGTTGAGCCGAATTCCCCAACGGCCCGCGCAAATGTTAGTAAAGATCCCGTTACAATTGCTCCTCGCAAAGAAGGTAAAGTTACATACCAAAAAGTTTGCCAACGTGTTGCACCCGTCGTGGCAGAAGCTTCTTCGAGTGATTTGTTCATTGTTTCAAAAACAGGTTTGATAACACCAAAAGCAAGTGGAAAGGTTACAAAGATATTTGCTAAAATAATAGCAAAAGCGGTGAACATTAAATGAACATTCGGTTCAAGATAACGTCCTAAAATCCCATATGGTCCCCATAATAAAAGTAAGGAGAAACCTGCAACAGCGGTTGGAATTGCCGTAGGTAAAGAAATTATAACGGTCAAAGCATTCCGACCCCAAAAGTTGTATTTGCACAAAACATAGGCAGCAAAAAGCCCAAAAAACACATTAAAAACCGTTGCCCAAAAACTTGTCACAATTGAAAGTTTGAGCGCAAATACCGCTTCCGGAGCGGTTAGTGCCCGCCAAAAACTTCCCAATCCGTTACTTGTTCCGAAAATAAATATTGAAGCCAAAGGGAGCAAAATTAACGGAAGCATTATGGCAACCAATGAAATGATACTAAATGGGCGAACAAAATCGAATCCCTGAACATGACGAACATTTGAATTCATTCTTTAACCTCCTTTTTTCGACTTCGTGTTTCGTTATTGGAATTTTTTATAAGGTTTTCAACTTTTACTTTTTATTTGTTAATTTTTCTTACTTTTTTTGCACTTGTTTTTGGAAAATACCTTCAATTACGTCCGGGTAAGCCTTTGCCCACCCCCCAAATTGTTGAACTGTAAAGGGCAATTCGATTTTGGCAAACTCAGGATTTGAATCATTTAATTTGTCATCCGTGGTTGAGCGAAAATGGAATTTGACAAAAATTTTCTGGGCAGTCCCGGACCATAAATAATTGCGGAAGGCTTCCACCAAAGGTCTTTCCTCATTTGTTACATTTTTGTCGATGATGGCAACGGGATGCTCACTAAAAATTGTAGATTTTGGAATTACAACTTCGATTGGCGCATTGGCTTGTTTCATTAACAAACCTTCTAATTCATAAGTAATTAAGGCATCGCCGAACCCAGTTTCAAATTGAGTTCGCGCCTCCCGTGCTGAACCCGGGGTTGAAACCACGTTTTTCCAAATACCTTTCAAAGTTTCCAAAGCTTTCGCCTCATCTTTGGCACCCGCCTTTTCACTTTTTAAAAGTTCAGAACCATAAATCGCCAAAATCGACCATTGAGCCCCACCAGAACTGGTTGGGTCCGGGTGAATTACTTTAACCCCTTCTTTGGCTAAATCGGGAAAATCTGTAATACCTTTCGGGTTGCCTTTTCGAACTAAAATTACAAACGGGGTTTTATTGACAATCCCTTTTTGCGGGGTGACATACCAATCGGTTGGAACATGGCCTGATTTAATTAATCGGTCAACATCTCTTTCAATTGAAAAAATTCCAATCTCTGCCGGCACTCCGGTCTGGATTTGATTAACAACCGTTTCAGAACCGGCAAAGGAAGCGTTGAACTCGATTTCTTCACCATGTTCGATCCGCCATTTTTCTTTGAAAGAAGGAAATATTTCTTTCTCCAGGGATTCTTTCATCACTGAAAAAGCATAGACGGTAATTGTCCGTTTACCCGCACTATTCGGCGAACTAGGCAAGCACGAAGTCATCAGAAATGATAAAAAGATTATGATGGTTACTAAATATTTTAGTCTCATTTTCCCCCCTTTTTACAATTTAATTTTCCAGCTTGTCCCAATTACATGGAGATCGCCCGGTCGTGAAAAACCGTCATTTTGGCGCATATAATAAAGGTCAAGCGAGAGTTTTTTGGATAAAGTCCTAGTTATTCCTAAGGTAAAACGATTACGCGAAAACTTTTTCAAACTTGAATCGTAAAATGGCTCTTCCGTTACATAAATTTTGGATTTCGGAATAAATTTGATGTCTTTTTCAAAGGTTAAAGACGGACGATAACGCCACGAATTACCAACGGTTCGAATACGATATTCAACCCAATTTCTAACAGATAATCCAAAACTTTTAATCGGAAATTTGTAGCCGATCCTTATATTGAACCGGCTTTCATTGCGAAATTGCCCCCGCGAATTTCGCATGCGAATAGACCAAAAGAATGGCTGAAATGTCCAACTTTTACTGAGTTTATAGATAAAGCCAATAGCGTAACGTCCATCATTCAAACGCGAAATATTTTTGCCAAAACGCATTGTTACCATAGTCCAAAAGTCAAAATGCTTGGACATTGGAACAGTTAATTGAACATCATTCCACGCTTGAACATCGTCCTGAGCAACTAAGGGAGGTGCTTGAGCTTTAACCGAAATTAAACCCAAAAGCAGAATTATCAAAACTATTGAATTGTTTGTTTTCATTGCTTTCTGCCTCCTCGGTTGGGTTTTTAGTTAGATCCTTAAGCCTCATTTCCAATACATCACGGCGGGAAAAAGCAATTAATTCAGTATCTTTTCGGAAAGTTCGGAATTTATTTTTTCGATTAGCGCCGACAATAATTTCGTTTGACTCGAAAACGATCCTGAATTTTTTCAAGGTTCGTTTTTCCCAAAATAATCTTTTACGCATTTGCTTAACCTCCTAATAATTTTAAATACAAGAAAAGGTGTGAAGTTCACGCCCCACACCTTTTCAGATATTTTTGCCGTGTCCTTCTCCGATACGCCTACGAGATTAGCTGACGGGCTGGAAGCGAAGAAGTCTTCTGCAAAATTAACTAAAAAATTCTAAATTAATTCGCTACGCCCCTGTTTTGATTGCTCAAAACCTAATTGGTTCTCCCGTTTTGTTTCTTCGGAAACAAATTCGGCGACTTTTAATTTGTTTGGAGAATATCAAACGAAATTTGTTTTGTAAATACTTTTTTTCGTTGCAGTAGAATTTTTTGCAATTTACAATTAACCCAATGCTCGTCCTACTCCATCTTTTCGCGCTAACCTTGCTTGTCTTGCTTGGCTTTTATGTATTTGTTCAATCACCAAGAAGCCGTGCAAATCAAACCTTTGCCGCATTTATCGCCTTTCTTGCCCTTTGGACAATTAAGGATATTATCCTTTGGAATTTTCACGGGGAAAACGAAACCGCGTCGTGGTGGGGCGCGGCAAGTTTTATCATTGCCCTTCTTATGCAGTGTAGTTTGGTTGTTTTTGCCTGGGTTTTTCCTGAAAACTTAAGAACTCCCAGAAAAAAAGCAGCGGTAATTTTTGCCCCAAGTTTAGTGTTGATTCCCACGACATTTTTGGGTTTATTGTGGCATACAATTGGTTTTAGCAACGGAAAGTTTTATATTGATCTAGCTCCACTTGCATATGTTTTTGTGATTTATGTTTACGCAATTTTCGGTTATGGAGCAATCGTTTTGTTCAATAAATACCGCAAATATTATGGCACCCAAGAAGCACAACAAGTTGGCGCGATCCTTTGGGCTTTGGGAATTACGGGACTTTTGAAAACAATTGCTAATATTGCTTTTCCATTTTTTGGCATTTACGATCTCCTTCCATTTTCTTCAATTTTCGTTTTACCCGGAGTTTTAATTTATGCCTATGCTATTTCAAACTTTAAATTGTTCTCCCTTGAAAATGCGTTTGACCAATTCCGTTTGTTTCCAATCACTTACAAAGTTGCACTAAGCATCGCCTCAGTAGCCATAATTAGTTTTACCTTATTTCAAATTCCAATTGTTTATTTCTCGTTTCAAGCCGGAATGGATTTTGAAGCCTGGCGAAAATATTTGGTTTTTAGTGTTATTTCTGCGCTAGTTCCGAATCTTTTGTTAGTGCTTTTGGTTGTTCGGACGATCACCCGTCCTCTTCAAAGAATTACTCTTGCAGCAGTTAAAGTTGCAGACGGAAATTATGGAACCGAAGTTGAAGGAAGACAAAGCAATGATGAAATTGGTTTACTTGCAACCTCATTTAACGAAATGAGCCGCAAAATGGCGGATGATATAGAACAGCTTCGTGCGCTAAATGAACAATTGACCAGAACAGAAAAGCTGGCGGCAATGGGAACCCTCGCAGCGGGAGTCTCACACGAAGTAAATAATCCCCTGGCGGCAATTTCTTCTTTGATTCAAATGATTCAAGCCAAACAAAATTTGGATGAAACCACAACTGAAAACCTTCGTTTAATACAAACGCAAATTCAACGAATTACTCAAGTTACGAAGGATATGATGGATTTTGCAAGAGTTCGGCCCGCTGCCAAAAGTTTAATTAGTATCAACGAGATTTCTGAAACAGCTTTACGTTTGGCAAGTTTTGATAAATCTTTTCAAAGACTGCAGTTACAAAAAGAATATGGTGAAAATTTACCAAAAATACTGGTTGATTGTGACCAAATGCAGCAAGTATTTCTAAATCTTTTTCTCAATGCCCGGGATGCAATGCCAAATGGCGGGACGCTTCTGATTAAAACTTTTTACATAAATAGTTCCATTAATATTGAGATT
>DAORIL010000415.1:0-6171 GCA_035438525.1 Pyrinomonadaceae bacterium | reverse complement strand
CGCAGAGCCGCAACCGAAAGCATCCGTGACGAAATTTGTTCCGAACATTCAAACGGATAATTTTGCAGATAAATAAAAGCATCGGTTAATTCCTGTAACTGTGTTGAACTGGTTGTAACTTCCAGTCCGCCAAAATCTGAATAAACATCTTTTGGAGCAGCTATTTTTTGCACAATCGCACCGTTTTGGTCGGTTGTGCCGTAGGTCGTAAAGGCTTCGCTGGTAGCCGGCGTATAAACGGGAAAAGCAATTTGAGTAGCATCAGTAAAATTTCCGCCAACTGCACCGATTTGGAAAAGTGCCAAGCCTGATTTTTCCGTAGCAACCGGGAAACGAATTTCGGCACGATCATTAGCGGGAACGGTGACTTTTCTGCCGTTGCCGTTGGTCAAAGCTGCATTTTTTGAACGAATTGCCACGCTGATTGTCATTGGCGAATTCGTCTGATTTTGCAAAACGACAGGTAATTCGGCTTGATCGCCAAAATTTAGAAATCGAGGCGCAGACGGACGCACTTGCAGAGATTGTTTTGCCGTAATATTCGATTCGCCAAGTCCGAATTGTTTGGATTTTGTCACCGCTACCGCCGTAATTCGATAGCGGGTCAGATTATCGGGAAGCGTTAGATTGACGGTCGCTTTGCCGTTTGCATCGGTTTTGACCGAAGGTGAAAAAATTGCCAACGCATCAAAATTTTGGCGGAGATTTATTGGAGCAGAAGCGGCTACCGGAGGTCGTTGAAGTGAAGTGAGAATTTCCATTCTTCTGAAAGGAGTATCTTGTTGCTGATTGTTTCTTCTACCCATAAAAATTTGAGCATTGTAACCCCCTGTATTGCCCTGTATTCCTACGCCATCAAGACTAACCATAGATTTTGAAACAACTCTTTGTTTTGATGAAAGTCCAAGTTGTTCTTCTAAAGTTATATCACCCACATTTCCCAAAACCACCCGAGCGCGAGAATGATAATGCGCTACATTCGGCTGAATTTGTTGGTAAAAAGCATCTAGCGGATTTTGAATTTTATAATCGGTTAATGACAAGACGCTTTCATCAACTGCAACCAATGCCACTTCGGAATTTGCAACCGCTTTGCCGTTATTATCTTTAACTTCGATGTTAATGTCGGTTTTTTGGCTTGGTTCGAGCGTCTTGACCAGAGGCTCAACTGCAACCTGTAGTTTGCGCGAAGCCTTTGAAACAGATAGGTTTAACTCGCCGCCGGCAAACGCCGGACGTTTCGGCAGACTAAAATCTATTTCGCCTTTGTCGTTGGTGCGATTCGCCACTCCAACTAAATCAACTTTGACGTGAACATTCGGTAAATAGGATTCTTGGATTGGAATCTGCAAAACTTTAGTCGGTTCATTCATCGAAAATCGTTCAGTTTTAAGGATACCGTTGCGTTCGAGCGTCATTACACCTTCGGCGGGAGAAAACGGTGCATTGACCAAAATTTCCGCAGTTTCATTTGGCGAATATTCTTTTTTGTCAGGAATCATTTCAGCCGTTTCCTGTTCAACTCCGCGTTTTGGGGCAGTCGTTCCACCCGCTACCCAAACTGTTATTTCGCTGGTGTTTGGACGTTCTTTTTCGTCTAAAACCGTGGCCGAAATAACAAAAGTTCCACCTTCTTTCGCCGTAAAATTGCACAAAACTGTGTCTGCACCTGATTTGATTTGGCAAGTTTGCGTGTCAATCGTTTTTTGCTGTGAGCTACCGCCGACTGACTGCCAAACTTTTAATTCAGCTTTAATTGTTATCGGCGCATCTCTGACGATTTTCCCATCAATATCGGCAGCAATTGCTTCAACTTTGAGCGGTTCATTTTGCCGCAAAAAAGTTTTAGCCGTTCGCAAACCGACATAAACATTGGATGGATGGACTAGGAAAGTTTTGGTGTCGGCGATGGCTTGGCGATTGACATCAAATGTTGTGGCAGTCGCGCGTAAGGTGTATGGACGGGCGGGTTTAGCCGAAATAAAATCCAGATTGACCCGATGTTTGCCGTTTTCGTCAGTTGTTCCATTGAGATTTTGTGCAGGAAAGGCACCATTATTATTTGGCAAATATTCAGAATAATTTCGCCACCACGGAACAAATGTGCCAAAGGTAAAATCTTCGTGATTCGGCGGCGAATAGGTAGTTTGATAGACATTTGTCCGCCAGGTTATAACCGAACCAGCTAACGCTCCGCCGGTGAAATATTTGGCTTCAGCGGAAATTGTCGCAGAGTTTCCAACCAAATAAGGTGCAGGAGTTTCGGCTGCGATATTTACTTCAAATTCGGGACGGCGAAACTCTTGAACTTGAAAAGTATGCACAAATTCGGGATTATTTCTATCCTGATCATTTGTCCAAAAATCTTCCGGTTTATCGCCTCTCGCCCAAAAATTTATCCGTTGATATCCGAGATTGATGTTTTCCGGCAATTTCAATTTCAAATCAAAGCCCCCGAAAATATTAGGCTCAAGAACTCCTTTAGTAATTTCATTGTTTTGCGGATCTCGCCAACTGTAATATATTTTTTTTGCCATTTCGCCGGGTTCAGCCAGATCAGTAAATTTTCCGCCTGTTACTTTGCGGATGTAGCCTTTGATAGAAATTTCTTCATTCGGGCGATACATTTTGCGGTCGTCAAAAATAAACCAGCGTTTGGAATCTGCCTGTCTATAGCTGCGCCAATCAATTGAGATGTTATCCAAAATTGCAGAATCCGCCTTGTTTTTTGCAATCAGATAACTGGCTAAATAGATCTCTTCATCACCAAACTTCATATTGTTAAGCCTTGCAAATCCATCCGAGGGGACAACAGTATTGGGAAGATTCAGCGGATGATCAGGAAAAGAAAATTCGGTTTGGCTCAGTGGCATACCACTCTTTAGATCTGTGGCTAAAGCAAATATTTTTTCGTAGTCAACTAACAAATCAACACCGATATTTGTTGACTGAATCCAAGTAATTACAGCACGGTTGTAATATCTATAATTGCTATCGCCCTGCAAAAGAGGTTCGGCAATCAATACTGCATGTCCAAATTTATTGAGCAAGGCTTCGCTTAAATCAATTCGTGTTTCGGTCAAAACATCAGTTTCAGATTTTGTTTCAACTGTTTTTTCAAAAATGAGTTTGCCAAAAAATGGAGCCACATCAACTCGATTACTGTCACGATAGACATACAATAGTCTCTGATAGGCTGAATATTCTTCGGGCATTACTGAATAAAGTCTAACCTTAAAATTGGGATGGTTTTTGGTATAAACCGAAAAAACAGGTTTGGCACTCGGATCAAGTGTCACAAAATCTCCGCCTTGCGCGAAAAATTGCGGTCTTTCAATGGTGACATTGAAAATTGTTGAAATATCTTTCCCGATTTTTTGTTTGTAATAATCAATCGCCTCACCCGAAAGCGTTATTTTGTAATCGGTATTCGGTTTTTTCTTGCCTTTAATCAGAACTTCGCCATTATTAGCAACAATCTCAGCATCTTCAATCGGCGGTTCGATTTTTATCAGCGATTTATCAAACGGAACAGGATTAAACGAGCGGCTGTATCGGATTCTTAAATCATCGGAAGGCTGACAGTTTTTAGTATCTGGATTGTAACCGCAAAAAGCCTGAGCAACCCTAAATTCGCCCATCGTTTTGAAAGAAAAACTTTGCTCATTTTTGCTCATCGCAAGCCCTTCGGCAGACGGTAAGTCTTTTTCGAACAGTATTTGAACTTCGGAATTAAGCGGTAAAGTTTCAATCGTCTGAAAGGCAATCCAATATTTAGCCCTAATTTCGCCAATTCCTTCAACCCAACGAGTTGAATTGTTTTCAGCAACCGATTTAACTGCAAATTTTTTTCCGTTTACCAAAACGCGAATTTTTGGCAAAACTGCATTGACATCAATCTCCTGATTAAATTTGGTGGTCATAATTGCATTACTGGGAAAAACTCCTTCGTATGGCGTTTTCGGCGCAAAAGCCTCAATGTTTGGCGGCGGAGTGGTAAATGTCCAGGTAAAATCGTTTGTTAAAATCCCTCCAATCGCAGATTTTGTCCCTTTTGGAATCGTGGCAGTAAATTTAGTGGCCATCGGAAAACGGGTATCAGCATCAAAAATTAAAGTGTCTGTTCCAAGCCAACGCCATTTGCCTTTGACTTCGGGCGTGAGTTTGACAGGAACTGTTTCGCTTACCTCAGTTTGCGAAGAAACTGTAATCATCGGCTGCGAAAAAGTAATGCTCAAATCAGAAACAAATGAGGTATTTCCTTCGGGCGAAAATCGTGCAATTTGCAAAGGCTTATCAGTTTGAGTTGGTAATTTCGGCGCATCACGTTTTTCATCGGCGGGAAATGTTTGTGGAATTATCTCTCCTGTTCTTGGTGGTTTGAGACTGTCGGAACGCATTTTGAAATCAGCGGTTTCTGCATTTTCCGGCATTTTAGGGAGCCGCTGCAAAATTTGGTCAGCTTCCGTTTGCGTCAGATTTTCAATGTTTGGAGTAGTTGGGGTTGGAGTAGTTTTCACCGCAACTTTCGGTGCTTCACTCAAGCGAAATTCCAGTCCGATTTTATCAATTGGTAGCGGTTTAACGGAATTTTGGGCGGAGATAAACGGTGTAAAAATGCTTATCCAAATTGAGAAAAGTGCAAGCACAGTAACAGGAAATTTAATTCTCATAGTAGTTTGCGAAAGTTTTGATGATGAATTTTAAAAGCAAATATATGATGCCATTGGATTTAAAATCGGTTGTATCTGTCAAGAATAAAAAGATTTACCTGCAAATTAAGCCAAAAAACGCAAATCAAAAAAACTAAAAAATCAATTGAAACAAATTTCAAACAAGTGCAAAATAGTCACAGATTTTATGTCTCGTATGCCCCCAAATTCAAAAGCCTTTATTTTTGTTATAGCTTTTCTTTACTTGCTTTTTACTGCTATTTCTCTAATTGCTCAAACTTTACCTTTCAAAAACTACACTACTGCCGACGGGCTCGGGCACGATTTTCTTGGAAAAATCGTTCGCGATTCCCATGGCTTTTTATGGTTTTGCACAGGCGAAGGATTATCACGCTTTGACGGCTACGAATTTAAAAACTATACCCAGGCGGATGGATTACCGCATCGTAACATTAATGATTTATTGGAACTCGAAGACGGAACTTATTTGATTGCAACCAGTGATGGTCTAGTCAGCTTTGACCCAAAAGGCGAAAGTCAAAAATCGAAAAACCCGAATTCAAACCCGATGTTTCGCACCTTTCGCCCTAATATTCCTAAATTTGAAAATCAGCCTTTTGGCATCAACAGTCTTTATCAAAAACGTGATGGAGAGATTCTAGCTACCACATATGGAATACTTTTTCGCTTAATTAAACAGACAAATGAATGGCAATTTCAAAAGGTCGAATTGAAAGCGTGGGGAGATAAAAGCATTGAATTTTTTTCGGTCATTGAAGACAAACGCGGAAAAATGTGGAGTTCAACCGGTGAGGGAGTTTGGTATTTTGATGAATCAAGCGGAAGCGCAATCCGTCTGACAGATGACCCGGTTACCAAATTAATTGAAGACCGCGAAGGTCGAATTTGGGCGGGTATCGGCGATTCGCCAAGAGGATTGAGCCTTTTTACTTATCCTGAAGGTCAGGACACGCCTGTCTTGACCCGCCGTTTTACAACTAAAGATGGATTGACGGACGACAGATGGATACATACCATCTTTGAAACCTCTAACGGAAGAATTCTAGCCGGAATTCGCAATGGCGTTTGTGAGTTTCAGCCTGATGCAAAAGCGGGAGAACCATCATTTCGTCCGATTTCAACGGTTGGTGTTGTTTCATTGGGCGAAGATGTTGGCGGAAATCTGTGGCTTGGCACTGCCGTCAAAGGAGCGGTCAAACTTACCCGGCAAGGTTTTGTTTTTTACGACATTCCTGAAAAACAACCCTACGGAACAGCGACCTCGATTTTCGAGGGGAACGATAACGAACTTTATCTCACCTCAAGCGATAGGGATTTGCTCCGTTTCGATAATAATAGATTTTCCCAAGTTAAATTATCCGGCTTTACCGGGCGAAGTTGGGGCTGGAATCAGCTTGATCTACGTTCAAAAATTGATGGGGAATGGTGGATTCCGACCGGCTTTGGATTATTTCGCTATCCGGCAACAACTAAATTT
>DAORIL010000414.1:0-6182 GCA_035438525.1 Pyrinomonadaceae bacterium | reverse complement strand
TTGCAGTTGGATTGGCAATTCCTTGTCCGGCAATATCAGGCGCAGAACCGTGAACTGCTTCAAACACCGCGCCTTGTTCGCCGATATTTGCCCCAGGAGCAAGTCCAAGTCCGCCAATTAATCCCGCACAGAGGTCAGAAACAATATCGCCGTAGAGGTTTTCCAAAACCATGATGTCAAACTGTTCCGGGCGCATCACGAGCTGCATACAGGCATTATCAATGATTTTGTCGTCAGCCGGGATATCCGGAAAACCTTTGGCAACATTGTAAAAACATTCGAGGAAAAGACCGTCGGAAAGTTTCATAATGTTTGCCTTGTGCATTGCTGTAACTTTTTTGCGTCCATGTAATTTGGCATGTTCAAAAGCGTATTTAGCAATTCTGGTCGAAGCCTTTTCGGTAATAATTTTGATAGATTCAACCACGCCCGGAACGACTACATGTTCCAGTCCAGCATACAAATCTTCGGTATTTTCGCGGACAATGACCAGATCAAGTTCGGGATAACGGCACGCTACATTGGGCAGAGCCTTGACCGGACGCACATTTGCATAAAGATCGAGTGCCTTGCGAAGTCCGACATTGACGCTGGTAAACCCTTTGCCAATCGGAGTTCCAAGCGGTCCTTTGAGGGCAACTTTATTCTTTTTAATTGATTCAATCGTTGCATCAGGAATGGTTGTGCCGTATTTTTCCAGGGCTTGTGCGCCGATGATGTGCGTTTCCCACTCAATTTCTACGCCTGATGCTTCGATAACTCTGACTGTCGCGGCAACGATTTCAGGTCCGATCCCATCGCCGGGAATTAAAGTAATTGTATGTTTCATAAAATATTTAAGCGGCTAATTTAACTTTTTCTTCAATTTTTGTGACTCTTTCTTCAAGTTTTTTAACTTTCAGGTTGTATTTGATATTTTCTTTTTGTTCAATCATCAATTTTTCTTCCAAAAACTCAATATCATCACGAACCTCTCGAATTTCTCGGCGAATTTCTTCTTTTAATTCTACTCCGATAGCAAAAATTTGTTTTTCCAATGTGTCAATTCGGCTATTCAACGACTTTAAGGCTTGAATCACTTGCTTTTTGAAATCTTTGACCTCAGCCTTTAAATCTTTGACCTCAGTCTTTAAATCTTTGAATTCAGTCTTTAAATCTTTGAACTCAACCTCAAGATTATCCATTCTTAATTCAATTCTTCCGACGCTGCCCTTTAATTCACTAACAACCGTTAAAATAAGGTCTAATTTTTCTTCACTCATAGTTCAACTTTCCTTTTAGTTAGGTTGGGGCATACAATAATTTACAACGAAAAGTTAATTAGTGGCAATGAATAAAGTTTTAATAATCGGCGGCGGTGTGATTGGTCTGAGCATCGCCCGTCAGCTAAAAAAAGAAGGGATAAAAAATATCACGATTTTGGAGCGTGGCAAGGTTGGCAGAGAAGCCTCGTATGCGGCGGGCGGGATGCTTGCGCCTTATGCAGAGACGACTAAATTTGACGATTTCTTTCATTTTTGCGATGAAAGTTTGCATCTATATTCAAATTTTGCCGAACAATTATTTGATGAAACAGGCGTAGATATTGAACTGGATAAATCGGGAACACTTTTGCTGGCTTTTAATGAGCACGATGCAGCAGAAATCCGTCAGCGTTATGAATGGCAAAAAAGTGCAGGTTTAGCTGTCGAAAAACTTTCTGCAACTGAGATTCACAAAATTGAACCGTTTGTTTCGCCGGATGTGATAGAAGGCTTGTCTTTTCCAAATGATTGGCAGGTTGAGAATCGTAAATTGCTTCAGGCATTACAAAAATATTGCGAGCTAAACGAAATAGAGATCGTTGAAAATACGGCGATTACAAAACTTTTAAGTGAAAACGGAAAAATTATCGGTGCAGAAACCAATTCAAATAAGTTCTTTGCCGAAACGGTAATTTTGGCAACAGGCGCGTGGACATCGCTCATCCAAACAGACGATTTTTCGCTGCCGAAAGTTAAACCGATTCGTGGTCAGATTATTGAATATAGAACCGCTAAGCGGTTATTTTCCAAAGTCATTTATAGTTCGCGAGGTTATTTGATTCCGCGACAGGACGGACGAATTTTAATTGGCGCAACCAGCGAAGATGTTGGTTTTGATCGAAGCATAGCCGATTTAGAAACGGAAATTTTGCGCGAAACCGCTTTAGAAATTGCGCCAAGTTTAGTAAATTTAGAAGTTAACAAAAAATGGACGGGTTTTCGACCATTTGCCTTAGACGGTTTGCCGATTTTGGGTAAAATTGCGGAAAATCTTTTAATTGCTACTGCACATTATCGCAATGGAATTTTGCTTGCACCAATGACGGCGAAAATTTTGGCGGAAAAGGTTGTAAATAATAGCAATTCGCGTTATTTTGAAGCGTTTAGTCATTATCGTTTTCAGGCTAAAGTTGTGAGGTAAAAATCTGGAATCTAGAATTGTTTTATGCGAAGTTTCATAATTACAAATTTAATCATTTTGCTTTTGGCAAATAGTCTGTTTGCCCAAGCCGCGCGGGTTAAGCCGCAGGAGACCGTTCAGGCAATTGCCACTGTTTCCGATGATTTGAGTGCGGAAAAAATGTATGTCGAAGCTAACGATTATGCCAGATTAAAGTTTGACGAGTTTAATCAAAAAAAGATTTCATTTAACGAAACTCTTCGCGTCAGAACTCTCAACGAACAAAAACAACTGGCTGCCAAATACGCTGCGCTTCTTTCAAACCGACCAAATCTGAGCGGAGAAGATTTTTATTTTTTAGGAATGCTGCATTGGTTGGCAGAAAATTTTGACGGTTCGTTTGAATCTTTGAAAAAGTTTTTGACGATTGATAATCCGAATGCCGAAAAAGCGCAAATGGCTCGCGGAATTGTGACGCTGATTGCCGCCCGCCGGAAAAAGTTTGAAGAAGCCGAAAAATATTTAGCCGAATATTTAATTAATAAACCGATAAAATTGCGCGAACGCAGTCAGATGGAAAACGATTTAGCGAATGCGTATGTCGAAGCTAAAGATTATTCCCGCGCCGCGCCGCACGCCGAAGAAGCCTATCGCGCCGCAAAAGAAGTTCTTCCTGAACAGCCTTCTTACGCCAGAGGTTTGTTGGAAATTACTGACCGGGGGCGAAACATTTTTGAAATTTATCGGGAAATCGGCAATCAGGCAAAAACGGAGGCAACGCTCGAAGATTTACGAAAAATTGCACTTTCGACCAAATCAACCAGCATTTATTATTTTGCGCTTGATAATCAAATCAAATATTTAATCGAAACCAAACGTCGCCAAAAAGCGTTACAAATGGCGGATAATCTCAAAAATCTGATTGAGAGAGATTTTACCGATCAGGCTTTGCGCGAGGATTTATTTAGACGTTTTAAAAAACGTGACAAGCATTATCAGTTGTTAGGCGAACCGGCTCCTGAATTGGTTGAAATCAATGCCTGGCTGCCCGCTGAAAATAAGAGTTTGGCATCTCTGCGCGGAAAGATCATCGTCATGGATTTTTGGGCAACCTGGTGCGGACCTTGTTTTGAAGCATTTCCTTATTTGAGCGAAATGTATCAAAATCAACGGCAGGAAGGGGTCGAAGTTCTCGGCATTACCAGACTTTACGGACAAGCGGAAGGCGCAGAAGCAGATGCCAAAACCGAGATCGAATATCTCAAAAAGTTTAAGGAAAAAGAGAAATTGCCTTATAGCTTTGTAGTTGCGGAAAATAATACTAATCAAATAGTTTATGGTGCGGGAACGATTCCGACGGCGGTTATTATTGATCGCAAGGGAATAGTCCGCTATATCGAAACAGGCTCAAATCCAACTCGCGGAGAAGAGATCCAAGCCGTAGTAAAAAAACTGCTGGCAGAAAAATAAAAAAGTAAAAGTAAAAATTAATGGCTAAATCTTTTAGAATTGGTAGAAAAATTGAAAATCAATGGGATTTCATTTTACTTTTCAGCCTGTAACTTTTAATTTAGATAACTGTATTTGTGCAAAACCTTTTAATAACAAAACAGAATAAGCCAAAGGACAAGACGCAAAAATTCTACGACCGGATTGCCGATGTTCATAATTTGGCGATGAAAATTAACGGCTATCGTGATTCGGCGGCTAAATATTTCCGTTCACTCAAATTAGACGTTAAATCCGATTCTTTAATATTGGATGCGGGATGCGGAACTGGTTTAGCGACTTTGGCGTTTTATAGCGCAGGGTATCGTCCTCAGGAAACTTTCGCGCTTGATCTTTCGTTCAAATCTTTGGAGGTCGCTAAAGAGCAATTTGAACAGGACAAGATCTCGGCAGTCAAAAATGTTCATCCGGTGCAGGGAAATCTTCTTTCACTACCTTTTGAAGACGAAAAATTTGATTTTGTTTTGACTTGCGGTGCGTTGGAATATGTCCCTTTAGAACTGGGAATTAAAGAGTTGGCGCGGGTTTTGAAAAAAGATGGAATGTTAGTTTTAATTCCTGTCCGGCAATCTTTGGTCGGTTCGATGTTGGAAGTTTTATACAATTTCAAAATTCACTCAATGGAAGAAGTCAAAAAAGTTTCAGCTAATTATTTCAAAATAGTCGGCAACCACAAATTCCCAATAACCGAACCCATCGGCTGGTCAAAAACGATTTTCCTTTTGCAGAAAAAATAATGCACAACCCCCGTCATTCTCCTTTAATCATTGCACATCGAGGGGCATCTGCCTTTGCCCCTGAAAACACTCTGGCGGCTTTTGAAAGAGCAATTGAAGAGGGTGCCGATGGTTTGGAATTTGATGTTCGAATTGCCAAGGACGGCGTCCCGATTGTTTTTCACGATGCCACTTTGCGACGGATTGCTCAAAAAAGAGTCAGCGTAACAAATTTTACGGCCGAAGAATTAGGGAAATTAGATGTTGGAAGCTGGTTCAATTTCAAATATCCTAAAAAAGCTAATACTGATTTCTCACGCGAGACAGTTCCGACTTTAACTAAATTCTTAGATTTTTTGGGCGATTTCAAAGGTTTGCTTTATTTGGAATTGAAATGTAAAGAGTCAGAAATTGCAACTTTGGTAAAAAATGTCACGGAAATCGTCAAAAAATCAAAGTTGTTTCCAAACATCATCATCAAAAGTTTTAAACTAGAAGCAGTTGCCCAAACTAATAAATTACTGCCCGAAGTTCGCACCGCCGCACTTTTTGCGCCGGAAATAATGACGCTTTTGAAAAAACAAAGTCATTTGATTGACAAAGCCAAAGAATGCAAAGCTGACGAACTTTCGCTCCATTTTTCGCTGGCAACTCAAAAATTAGTGGAAAGTGCAGACAGACAAGGAATGCCGACTCTGATTTGGACAGCCGACCATCCCGTTTGGGTGAAACGCGCTTCGGAAATCGGACTCAAAGCCATTATTACCAACAATCCCGCCCGGTTGTTAGCCAAACGCCACGAATTTTTTAATAAGACTTCGATTTTGATTTAGTGGAAGTTTGGGAAGTTTTAAGATTTTTTTTGAAGCATATTATGGCTTTTTCTTCCAAGCATCAGGAATCATTTGTAGTGGCGATCTTTCAAATATCTCAGGATCGTAATCTACATTAAACTCATATTCCAAGGTATCAAAATGACCATCCTTGAAATAAATATATTTAGGCACTTTTAAACCGGTGTTTTCTATATAATCATAAAGTTGAAACATAAATGGTGCTTGTTGGGGATTTTCCATCCAATGAAAACTGAATTGAATTGGAAGAAAAGTTTCTTTATCAAAAGCAATTTCTACTTTTCTTTCATCAATCATTGTTTCTACCAGATAGACTTCTTTTTCTTGAAACTGATTGTTTTTTTCTGATTTTAGTAACTTAATCTTTTCAATTCTTGCCCTTATAAGTTTTTGTTTTAGTCCTTTCACTTCTAACAACAAGGCTATTTGCGGATTCTGATAACCTTTCGAGTTTTGAAATTTGGTTATCGGTTCTGCCAGTTTGTTTTTACCTCCAGATTGAGTAAACCATTCAGTCAAATTCTCATAATTCTCCATCGTCATAATTCTGCCGAATACTGATTTTCCTGCATCATAATACTCCCAATTCTTGTAGGGAATAACATATAAATTATGTGAATCAAGAGTAGAAAAGCAGACAAGCAAAGAATGATAAGATTTTTTTGCTTATGAAAAACCA
>DAORIL010000413.1:0-6188 GCA_035438525.1 Pyrinomonadaceae bacterium | reverse complement strand
CTTTTGCAGGTCAATCGCACAACTAATGAAGCTACTGCCTTCAAAGTTTTCACTAACGGTGTTTGGCGAGAACCGTCGCCTTATACAATGCTGCTGGATAGAACCGGTAGTTTATGGATCGGGGATGGGGAGTTTTTTTTCAAAGTTGACGTAAAAACCGGAAAGGCAAAATCTTATCGGTTTGTAGCAGATAATCCTGTAAATACATATGGAAATGTTGTCTTTAAAATTATTGAAGCCCGAAATGGAGATTTATGGGCTGTCACCAATGCTAAAATCTACCGCTATGATCGGGAGACAGACAGTTTTGCTGATGGTTATATATACGACACACGGCTCGTAGCAGAGCGTCCAGACGATAATTATGTTGATGTTTACGAAGATGAGCAAGGAATTTTTTGGTTGGGAACGACTGATGGCTTTGTTCGTTTTGATTGCAATACCAAAGAAGTTAAACGTTATAGAAATGATCCGCAGAACGTAAACAGTTTGAGCCATAATGTCGTCCGCACGGTTGCCCCCGACCCTTTTAACCCGAATATTCTTTGGCTTGGAACTAAAGGCGGCGGACTCAACCGGTTTGATAAACAGACCGAGACTTTTTCTGCGCTGACTGAAAAAGACGGGTTGCCGAATAATGTTGTTTACGGCATTTTGAGCGATGAAGAGGGCAATTTGTGGATGTCAACCAACAACGGAATCAGCCGTTTCAATCTACGCACCCGCATTTTCAAAAACTTTGATAAAAAAGACGGATTGCAGGATAACGAATTTAATTCCTGCGCTTTTTTCAAAAGCAAAAGCGGCGAGTTGTTTTTCGGCGGAATCAACGGGTTTAATGCTTTTTACCCGTCCGAAATCAAAGATAATCCGAATCCTCCGCCCGTTGTTTTAACTGATTTTCAAATTCTCAATCAGCCAATTTCATTCAAAACCAAAGATTCGCCATTAAACCAAACTATTACCGAAACCAAAGAAATTACGCTCAGTTACGAACAGAGATTTTTCTCGTTTGAATTTGCCGCACTTGATTTTGCTGAATCAAGCAAAAATCAATATGCCTATCAGCTCGAAGGTTTTGACAAAGATTTGAACCAAATCGGAACCCGGCGCACTGCTTTTTATACCAATGTTTCGCCCGGAACCTATACTTTTCGGGTGATCGCCTCGAACAATGACGGCGTTTGGAACAGAGAAGGTGCAACCGTCAAAATCACAATTTTACCTCCATTTTGGCAAACCTGGTGGTTTAGAACGATATTGGTGTTATTGGTCATCGGACTAATATTTTTGATCGTTTACCCGAGAATTTCAAAGTTACGCTATGAAAAAGAAATTCAGGAAGCCTTTGCCGGACAATTGATTGAAGAGCAAGAAAATGACCGCAAACGGATTGCCGCCGAATTACACGACGGACTCGGACAAAGTTTACTAATAATCAAGAACCGTGCGTTTTTGGGCGAAAAAGTAACAGGAAAAGAAACGAATGCAGAGGATAAAATTGAATCGGCGCGCGAACAATTCGGTGAAATTTCGGAATCTGCTACCGAAGCTCTCGAACAGGTTCGCGAGATCGCTTATTATCTGCGCCCGTCACAACTTGAACGGCTCGGACTAACCAGTGCGTTGGAGGAGATGATCGAACGTGTGTCTGATTCGTCAAATATTAAATTTAAGGTTGATCTGGGGCAATTGGACGGTGTGTTTTCAAAGCAAAACGAGATAAATTTTTACCGGATCATTCAGGAAAGTTTAAATAACATTATCAAGCATTCGGACGCAAAATCTGCTGAAATCAGAATTAAGAATGAGGAAAACAGTGTTGAATTGTTAATCAAAGATGACGGAAAAGGCTTTGAAATTGATGAAAACACCGAAAAGAAAAACAAAGGTTTTGGTCTGAAAGGAATGTCGGAGCGGGCACGTCTGCTGGGCGGAACCTATTCGATCAAATCAACCGCCAACCAAGGGACGGTTGTGATAGTGAAAATTAAGAAATAATTTTTGTTTTTTGGTCTTTGACCCTTTTTATTTCAAAGTTGCGTTTAGAAAGATGAGGGTCAATTTATTATGAATTTGAAAAATAATTTCGTTTCGTTAAGCAGAAACAATCAAAGACCAATAGTTAATAAACATTTCAAAATGATGAGCAACGAAATAAAAATTTTAATTGCCGACGACCATCCGATCTTTCGCAACGGATTGCGTCAGCTTTTGGAAACCGAAGCAAAATTTAAAATAATTGGTGAAGCGGACAATGGAGAAACCGCGCTCAAATTGATTGCTGCCGAAAAGCCCGATGTAGCGATTCTGGATATTGATATGCCCGAAAAAGACGGTTTTGAGGTGGCGCAATCGCTTTTTAGCCAATCAATTCCCGTTGGAGTAATTTTTTTGACGATGCACCGTGACAAAAAACTTTTTAATGCCGCGTTAAATATTGATGTCAAAGGGTTTGTGCTAAAAGATTCGGCAATGGCTGATTTGATCAACGCCGTCAAATCGGTCAGCCGCGGCGAAAGTTTTATCAGTCCGCAACTCTCAACTTTTTTGATTGAACGCACTCGCCAAAGCGAAGTATTTGTGCAGAATACGCCTTCTATCAATAGTTTAACTCCCACCGAAAAAAGGATTTTGGGTCTGATTGGCGATTATCTGACCAGTAAAGAAATTGCGGCTAAATTGTTCATCAGCATCCGCACTGTTGAGCATCACCGCGCCAGCATTGCGACAAAACTGGATTTAAAAGGCTCACACGCTTTGCTCAAATTTGCGCTCGACAATAAGGATAGTTTAGAAAGTTAGAGAAGTTGCGGAAGTTTAGCAAGAAAAACCGGTAAACTTCTTTCCCAAACTTCTTAAACCTCCTAAAATTCGCAAACTCTCACTCCAAAATAGGTAGTTCTACGGATGCAAAATAGGTAGTTCTCGGGATACCCATCACTTTTCAAAATCTTCATAATTTATTCCATTGATTTCATTTTGGAGTTGGGATTCACTCCTTTTTTGAAACGCCGACTTTATTCGGTTGGCGTTCTTTTTAATCAATCGGAAAACTTTTATGAACAATAAACCAATCAGCCGAAAAACGAATATTGTCGTTCAAGATTTAGAAAACGAAGTTCTAATCTACGATTTAACTATCAATAAAGCTTTTTGTTTGAATCAAACATCGCGTTTAGTTTTTGAACTTTGTGACGGCAAACGGACTGTTGCCGACATCAGCTATGAGATGAGTAAGCGACTTAAAACTCTGATCAGCGAAGATTTTGTTTATCTTGCGCTGGATGAACTAAGGAAGAACAATCTGCTCGAAAATAGCGAAGAATTTACCAATTATTTTGCCGGAATGTCACGCCGTGAAGTGGTTAAAAGAGTGGGATTGGCTTCGATGATTGCGTTGCCGGTTATTTCTTCGGTGATTGCTCCAAGTGCGGCGATGGCGCAATCAGGGGCAGCACTTGGAATTGGAGCAATCTGCACAACAAATCCCCAATGTCAGTCAGGAAATTGTTTTTCAGGTTCTAACCCTACTCCGCTCTGCTGCTCTGCAACTACTCAATTTTTCGGAATCCCTACAGGCGATTTTGATTGTGTGCCGCTCGGGGCAAATTGTTCACAGTATTGCTGTAATGGAGGAGGAAACATTTGCGGGTTCGCCAACGCTTGTCCAAACAACAGCGCGTGCTGCTGCTAATCTTAAAAAAATCAGTTCAAGGTTTAATCGGAAATCAGAAAGATTCAGGCGGTTCACTTTACCTTTTCAAAAGATAAGCCGCTATTTTTATGCCTTGATTCAATCAATCCCGATTCGAAATAGGTAGTTCTACGGATGCAAAATAGGTAGTTCTGCCGACCGCAAAATAGGTAGTTCTCTCGATACCAATTACTTTTTGAATTCTCCATAATCATCTTGTTCTGAAAACTGCCCCCGTTAATAAAAGCTGTGATGAGGCTCTGTGCGGTTCGGGAACTAATAAAAATCAGTAATAAAAAGAGGAAAAAATTAAAAATGAGTAGATTAAGTTCAATGTTAAAAGGATTCGTTTTAGTAAGTTTTTCAATGATTTTGACCGGGATGATAAGCATCAATGCCCAGACCGTTAGCACTCTTGCCAAGTATTCAGAGCAGATCACCGGTGCTACCGCTGATTCGTCCGGTAATATTTATTTTGCTGATCTGGTAAATAGCAAAATCAAGAAAGTAACCCCGGCGGGAGTTGTTTCCGATTATGCAGGAAAGGGTTCAGACGGCACACCCAATATATATGATGGAATCGGTCAGGCAGCAAAATTTAATTTGCCGCGCCAAATGGCTGCGGATAAAAACGGTAATATTTATGTAATTGACCAGAATGGGAATAGTATTCGGAAAATAGATAACACGGCTAATAAAAATGTTACAACTGTAGTCAGAACTTATAGACCTGATTCTGGTAATATTAAAGCACTCGCCACAGACCCCTCAGGAAACTTGTTTTATTTTTTTCAGTTTCAACTTTACAAAGTAACTCCGGGAGGAACACCCACTGCTGTTTGTGGAGTTGCTCAATCGGACCAAAAGGCCGTCTTAGCCGATGGAACCGGTTTGTCAACCGCTAAATTTACAAGTGTAAATTCAATGACGATAGATTCAAAAGGAAATATTTTTATTGAGGATAGTGGTAAATTACGCAAAATCACTCCCGATTATAAGGTCACCACGCTTGCAGACATCTACGTAAGTTGCGGTTTGGCGGTTGACTGGGCAGGATTTATTTATATGTCAACCTGCGACGGAAATACAATTTATAAATGGAGTTTTATCGACAATAAAACTACCAAATATGCCGGAACAGGTGCTAAAGGCACAACCGACGGACCCGCTGCCTCTACACTTTTTAATAGTCCCGAACAGATAGTGATTAGCGGAACGTCACTCTACGTTGCGGATCGATGGAACCAGAGCATTCGCAGAATAAAACCGTAGTTTTATAAAAATGTAATGAAAACGCGGCTCTTTCTTCGGATGTTGATGAAAACCTCTAAAAAAGAGCCGTTAAATTCTTAATTAAAATCGAGATTAAAATCGAGGCATTTATGAAAACCACAAAAAAATACAGCATAATTTTAATTTTGGCATTGATAATTTGGGGCATCGGTTCAGCTTACGGACAGGAAGGAAATGAAACTAACAGAGGTATCGAAATTACCTATCCCGAAGATTGGAATCTGGAATCAACGCAGAAAATTGAGATGTCCGTCAGTCCTGACCGCAAGGCAGTCATAAAAAAAATTATAACTCGCTATACTGATCTGGAAACGGCTGTGGACAATGCTGCAAACGATTACTTGAAAAAGGACTTTACCAGCCTCAAAAAAATAAACTCCGAAGATGTAGAAATGGATGGTATCAACTGCGTTTTGATTAAATATTCCGCCGTCAGCAAAAATGATAAGAAACCGGTTAATTTATGGATTCAATTGGCAGGTTTAAGCGATGAGGAAGAAAGTTCAATTGTTCTTTTTATTGGAGTCATTAAAACAAACGGGGGGAAAAAACTTCAGGATTTGGTCAGCCAATCCTTAAAATCTCTTCGGGTTATGGATGAAAACGCTGAAACAGTTGAAGATGCTCCGGTTTCGATGACTCCTAAAACCTTGCCGATAGTTGCTAATGAAACTGCACCAAAACCAAAACCGAACTCAACCAATCAAATGGCTTCATCAACCAGGTGTTCCGGCTCAAAATTAACTGATGCGGAAATATCAATGATATTGAAGCAACATAATGATGCAAGAGCCGAAGTTGGCGTGCCTCCGCTGCAATGGGATTGCACTCTGGCAAATTACGCCCAAAAATGGGCAAATCAGGGAAATACGGAACACAGTTCAGATGATCAGCTATCTTCCATTTTTCCGGGAGATCAAGCGGGAGAAAATCTGGCTTGGGATTCCAGAACAAATAGTGCTCCCGATGTTCAATCCTGGCTCGATGAAAAACAGTTTTGGAATAATAATTCTGCAACCTGTCGGGCTGGTAAAGCCTGCGGACATTACACCCAGATAGTCTGGCGAAACACTACAAAAGTCGGTTGCGGAATAAATAGAAATACCCCCGGACCGTTCAAAACTTTTTTTGTCTGTAACTATAGTCCCGGCGGTAACTTTCCGGGTCCCGCTTATTAATTCTGTCGGCTCAATAGTAA
>DAORIL010000412.1:0-6212 GCA_035438525.1 Pyrinomonadaceae bacterium | reverse complement strand
GCCTTACAACTGGAACGGTCAAACCTATAATGGAGCAGGAACAGGTATGAAATATTACCGAAATGTTGAAGTAGCTTTTGATCCGACGGTTAATCAAAAAGAAGAACGTGAGGATGAATTTATTCCCATTATCACAGGCGGAATGGACATGCCGGAGGCTTCGATGGATGTTCCGGGAGTTGATGCTGATTTGGATGGATTCTCAATCGAGGAAGGAATGGATGATTCCTATTTGGATGAAACCGAAGAATCCTTTGAAATGGAAGAAATCTCCGATGATGTTTTAGCTGATGGTTTTGATGATGATGATTTTTAATCAATTAAGTTAAACCAAATTATCGAAAGGCTGAGAGAGAAATTTTTCAGCCTTTTTGTTTTTGCAAAGATAATAAAAAAATGATCGCCGACCATAATAAATTAATGAAAACGACTACAAATCTTGCTTGACTTGTGTTAAAACTTTAGCAATTGCTTTTCAGGTGATAACAAAGTGAAAAAGTTGAAGCCCCCTCAAATTATTTCCTTTTACCTACTTGCATTGATTTTGCAATTTCTTGTTCTCTCTTTGCTCGCCGAAAGCCCACCTTTTAAGATTTACACAACCGAAGAAGGTTTAGCGCATGATTCGGTTAACAAGATTGTCCGTGATTCACACGGGTTTCTCTGGTTTTGCACGGCGGAAGGTTTGTCGCGGTTTGATGGCAAGCGTTTTACCAATTTCACCCAACGCGAAGGCTTACCGCATCGTAGCGTCAGGGCTTTTCTCGAACTTCGGGACGGCACATATTTGGTCGGAACAGGTCGTGGCTTAGCTGTTTTTAACCCTCAAGGCAAACCCTACCCTTGGAATATAACAGAATCGAAATTAGAAAATATTGGCAGTGACCCGCCAATGTTTCAGACTTTTTTCCCGAAAACCGATAATTGGCACAACACAAATGTTTACAGTCTGGCCCAAGAAGCCGATGGAACAATTTGGGCGGGAATGGAACTCGGTCTTTATCGTGTAACAAAAACCGATGGCAAGCTGCAATTTGAAGAGTTTGAGGTCGAAAAAAATCTGAAAGTTAATTTTGGTCGTCTTTTAACCGATTCAAAAGGTGGATTGATAGTAATCACCAGCAGTGGGTTTTTCCGCATTTTTCATGGGGATGTGCAAAAATTTTCCGATACAGGGGCGGATGACGCGATTATCGCCCAAGATGGCAAAATTTGGGTAAGTGCGGGCGGAACGGCTGAGGGCTTGCGTGTTTTTGAATTTGTAGGTGATCGTCTCACATTAACACACCAATACCTGAAAAAAGATGGTTTAGAGGACGATGTTCACCTTCGCACTGTTCTGCAAACGTCCGACGGAAGAATTTATACTGGGGGGGATACAATCGGTTTAGCCGAATTTTTGCCCGAAGCCGCACCGGACAAGCCTCATTTTCGCACTTGGAGTAAAGACAAAGTCGTATCGCTCGGGGAAGATTCCACCGGAAATCTATGGATCGGCACGGAAAGCAAAGGCGCGTGGCAAATGTCGCGGAATGGTTTTGTCAGCTACGGACAAGATGATGGAATCAGTCAAACAGCCGAAATAAGTTCGATTTTTGCCAATCGTGATGGTGAGATTTTTCTAACGGTTCAACCGAACAAACTGTTGCATCTAGCGGCAAATGGAAAGTTTGAAAATATTTTATCCGATGACGAAACACCGCGAAGCTGGGGCTGGAACTTTCTCGATTTTGAAGCGCACGATGGTGAATGGTGGATTCCCACCAAAGCTGGATTGAAACGTTTTCAGAAATTGAAAGATTTTAGGGATTTGGCGCACACCGCACCGAAACGTATCTACAAAAAGTCAGACGGACTTTGGACAGACGAAGTTTATGCTATTTTTGAAGATTCGCGCGGTGATGTTTGGATAACCGTCAGCACCGGCGGTTCGGAAACGCTTTCGCGTTGGGATCGCAAAACCGACAAAATTTATTCCTATTCGGCGGCTGACGGATTGCCTGACCAAAATGGTGCAATTTCCTTTGCCGAAGATTCACACGGCAGTATTTGGTTAGGGCATTATTTTGGGAAAATAGCCCGTTGGCACAATGGTAAGTTTGAAACTTTCGGTGCAGAGGACGGTTTAACAGAAAGCCGTATTGAAGACCTTTTAGTTGACACAAAAGATCGTCTGTGGATTTCGACAAGCGGCTATGGGCTTTTTCGAGTTGATGAAACGAGTGCGGAAAAGCCTGTTTTCAAAAGCATTTCTACGCAAAATGGGCTTTCGAGCAATCAAATTTTATGTCTGACTCAAGACCGTTTTGGGCGGGTTTATGCCGGAACCGGACGGGGTATAAATCAGATCGACCAAAACGGTATTATTCGGACTTTTACCCAAGCCGATGGTTTGCCAGGCAACTACATCCCTCGTTGCGCCGCAGATAAAAAAGGAAATTTGTGGTTCATTTCGCAAAATACTTTGGTTCGATTCATGCCGGAAATTGAAAAGAATACAACTGCGCCGACGGTTTTTATTGACAAATTTTCGGTCAATGGCGTGCCGCAAAAAATCTCTGTTTTAGGCGAGACGGAGATAACATTGCCTGATTTAAACTCAAATCAAACTCAGATTCAGATTGATTTTTTTGCACTAACTTTTGGCATCGGGGAAAATATTCGTTATCAGTATCGTTTGGATAATCAAGATTGGAGCAATTCATCCGAACAGCAAACATTAAACTTAAATTTAGGTGCCGGACAGCATTTTTTTGAAGTTCGGGCAGTTCGCACGGATGGGATCACCAGTGAAAAATCTGCAACTGTTTCATTCAGGATCTTGTCGCCGGTTTATGCCCGTTGGTGGTTCATTACAGCTCTTATATTGGCTTTAGGTCTAATGATCTTTTTAGTTTATCGCTACCGGGTTTCAAATTTAAAAGCCGTCAACGAGGCTTTGACCGAAGCTAAAAGAGCTGAAGAAGAATTGAGCAATTTACGCGCCGAACGATTAGCTGAATTGGAAAAAGTCCGTTCTCGGATAGCTACTGATTTGCACGATGATATAGGAGCATCTTTGACTCAAATTGCTATTTTATCCGAAGTTGCTCAGGCGCAAAGTAAAGGAAATGGAGCTAGTGAATCATTAACTAAGATCACTAATGTTTCTAATGAATTGGTCGGAACAATGAGCGATATAGTCTGGTCGATCAATCCGTCTAAAGATCATTTATCAGATCTAACCCAAAGAATGAGAAGATTCGCCAGCGATTCTCTGTCTGCCAAAGGGATTATTTTTCATTTTAATTCATCCGAAGCCGACAAAAATATCGTGATTAATTCAAATATCAAGCGCGAAGTTTTTTTGATTTTCAAGGAATCAATAAATAATATCGTCAAACATTCTGGCGCAAAACGGGTTGAGATTGAATTAAAAATTGAAAATCGGGATCTGATTTTGCAGATCAGAGATAATGGAAACGGGTTTGAAATAGAACCATTATTCAAAGATAGTCTTTCTTCGATTTCAATGGGGGGAAACGGAATTATTAGTATGCAAAAACGAGCCGAAGAAATGAATGGCGAGTTAGAAATCAAATCAGAAATCGGTAAAGGCACTATTAGTAATCTCAGATTGTCTTTGGAACAAAACGTAGTTTGAAATGAAAGTTAAAAAGCGGCAAAACTTAATTATCCTTTTAGTCAATTTGACTGTCTTGGGTATTTTTTCACAAATATTAAAAGCGGAGCATTTGCCAGTTAAAATTTATACTTCCGCGGACGGATTAGGTAGTGGTTTTGTAGATTATTTGAAGCGAGATTCAAACGGGTTTTTGTGGATTTGCACCCGCGACGGACTCTCGCGTTTTGATGGTTCTCAGTTTATTACTTACAAAATCGGCGGGAAAAATGTCGCCCCGGGAGTCGAGAGTATTTTTGAATCCACAACTGGTGTTTATTGGGTTAGCACAACAGGCGGAGCTTATTATTTTGATTCTAAAAGCATTCCTCAAGCCAATCCGTTTAATAAGAATAGACCGATTTTAGATGCTAAATTTGCAGGTGATTATCGGGGTTATTTTTTTGAAGACCGTGAGGGTAATTTGTGGATTGGAACAAATGGGCTTTTTCGGGTTGAAAAAACTGATGAAAATGTTTCGTTTAACGAAATTGATTTGCATTTGCCGGAAAAATACAAACGCGGCTTTGGTATTAACGAAATTAAACAAGCTGAAGACGGAAGTTTGTGGTTGACCTCAAATTATGGTTTGATGCGTCGCTTACCGGATGGACGCACTATCCTTTATGCAAATGAAAAACCTGCTTATACTTCCTTACTTCTGGATAAAAAAGGTAGAGCCTGGTTGGTGAAGGGAAAAACTTTTCAAGTTCTGATTCCTGAAACATTTGCCGAACTTTCTAACTTTGGTCAATTTACCGAATTATCACCAACCCCAACTACCATTTTGGCGTTAAAATCAGGTGGTCAGGTTGAATTTCCGAATAAAATCGGAGAAGTCTTTCAATTTGCTAATGGCAAGGATCCCTATCTTAATTCTGCTGCTAATCGTTTGTTTCAAACGGCGGATGGTGTGATCTGGCTGACCACAGATAACGGTTTGTATGAATTTAAGCAAAACAAGGTTTATTTTTATTCAACTGAACAAGGTTTACCGCCATCGCTGATGCGAATGGAGGAAGATACAGCCGGAAATTTATGGATTGGCGGACAATCAGGTTTAACCAGACTCGACCGTAAGGGGTTGGTAACATTTGGTTTGGAAGATGGGCTAAATTCCCGGAATATTTTTGCTATTACCCAAGATCCCGAGGGAAATCTATATTTTGCAAACGGAGATTATCATTTAAGCAAATTTAATGGCAGTAGTTTTCAGACAGTTCGACCAAATTTGGCTTCGGATGCTCGGCGAATTTGGACCTCACGTTATGCCTTTATCGATAGTCACGGTGAATTTTGGATTCTGACTTCCCGAGGTTTGTATCGTTTTACCGCAGTATCAAATTTTTTGACACTGCAAGGAAAAAATGCAGTAAAGATTTACGGAACTAACAAAGGCTTAATATGTGATGAAATGTTCCAAATTTTTGAAGATTCGCACGGAACTATTTGGCTCAGTATGCAGCCTTCCAGCAGAGAAGGACGCGGATTAGTCAGGTTTAATCGTGAAAATGAAAGTTTTTATCAATTTTCTCAAGCAGAAGATTTTCCTGAGGGTAAATCTGCCTCATCATTTGCCGAGGACAAAGACGGAAGTTTGTGGCTTGGATTTTACGAAGGCGGATTAGCCCATTTCAAGGATGGAAAATTTACAATTTTTTCATTTGATGCCGACATTCCAAATGGATTAATTACCGATCTACTTTTTGATAACCAGGGTCGTTTGTGGATTTCATCTGCGCTTGGCGGACTATTTAGGATTGATGATACTAACAACCCGGATCAATCACAAAAAGTCAGACTATCAACCGAAAATGGGTTATCCAGCAATAATGTTCGAACTATTACCGAAGATAACTTTGGCAATATTTATGCCGGAACAGTGCGTGGAGTGGATCGGATTTCACCTGATACGATGCATATCAAACATTATTCAGTAAGTGATGGATTGGCCTCGGATTTTGTGGTTGATTCCTTCTGCGATAAAAACGGAGATCTTTGGTTTGGAACAACTGACGGATTATCAAAACTTACTCCTACTCAAAATGAAAAGCCTTTTGCTCCTTCAATTAGATTGGGCGGATTATGGATTGCCGGTCAGGAGCAAAATATTTCTACCGTCGGCAATACAGAATTTGGCAATGTCGAATTATCCAGTGCCCAAAACAATTTGCAGATTCAATTTTTCGGTTTAGATTTTCGTGCCGGAGAAACTTTACGTTATCAATATAAACTCGAAGGAGCGGACGCAGATTGGAGCGTTCCAACCGAACAACGAACCGTAAATTTTGCCAATCTATCGGCGGGAAGTTATCGTTTTTTAGTCAGGGCAGTCAATTCTGAAGGTGTGATGAGCGAAAATCCGGCAGTTGTTTCATTCAAGATTTTGCCGCCGATACATCTACGTTGGTGGTTTATTACGGTGTTCCTTTTGTTGGTTTCTATGATTGTTTTTGCCTTTTATCGCTATCGTTTAGCGAGGCTTCGGGAAATAAATACGGCTTTGGCAGAAGCTAAAAAAGCAGAAGAGGAGTTGAGTAATTCACGGGGG
>DAORIL010000411.1:0-6214 GCA_035438525.1 Pyrinomonadaceae bacterium | reverse complement strand
TTTCAGGACACGTTCTGTTTAGGTTGTCGGTGGAAAAGGCAGCAAAACAAGCAAAGTTTGAGCCAATGTTAACCGAGTTTGATACTGTTTATGGCACGGGAGTTTTGATTTACAAACTCGAAGATTTCAATGGAAAAACGATTGAAAATAAACGTCCGAAATCAATGCTATCAATAGTTAATTTGCGAGATAGTATTATTAATGGTAAAGCTATAAATCTTGAAAAACCTGTATATCCTGAAGACCCTAAAAATTCTTGTGCGAACGGGAAAGTTGAAGTTTTAACCTTGCTCAATAATTGGAAAGGCGAGGTAGTTGCAGCAAAAGCAATTTCCGGTAATGAATTGCTTTTTGAGGTGTCGGAAAAAGCCGTTATGAAATCGAATTTTGCACCAAGTAATATCTCAACCAACAATGATTTCTATATTTTAGGCAAAGTCGTCTATAACTTCGATTCTCTTTCAAAATGTATCAATGTTGGAGTCGTTAATAAAAATGCGTTAAGTTTACCGAAACCACAAATTGCAAATCTCTCTCATTTCCGCATAAACGAAGAACAAATTGTCGCTGTTCAAGTCGTGATTGATGAGAGCGGTAATGTTATTACCACCGAGGCAATATTTGGACACGCTTTATTGCGACAAGCAAGCGAATTTGCAGCACGACAGGCAAAATTCGCACCTACTTTGATTGAGCCAGGACCACTTAAAGTAAAAGCCTTAATCATTTATAGATTTAAGCCTGACAGAACAATTGAGACAGATATTGAAAAAGATGATGAAGCAGTTCTTGGAAAACTGACTAATTTTGTAGAACCAATTCCTCCGTTTTGTAATTGCAGATTTGCAAGTAATCCAAAAGTTTTAGTCCAAGTCGAAGTTGACGAACAAGGACATATAACTAAAGCTACTGCAATTTCAGGACACCAGTTATTAAAAATAGTATGCGAAAAAGCTGCTCTTGCGACGAAGTTCTTGCCAATCAATTTTAAAACACAACTAATAATTTCTTATAATTTCACTGAAACAAGCAAATGGTCAGTAAAATACTCAAGTTTTGAGGTTAACAATGTGAAGATTTTTAAATAAGATTTTTTTTCTCACACTCAGGGAACTTTTTCTCGACTTATTGTGTCTAAGTAATTGGAATCCCCCATTCAAAAAACACTTACTGGAGAAAATTATGAAGAAAACTCTTTTGTTACTCAGTCTCTTTCTTATTTTATTCACAACAACTTACGCACAAACTCAAGGCGAACTAGAAGCACTTGATAAAACAGGGAAAAGTCTTGGCGCGTGTCCTCTAAAACATACTAATGTTAAAGCCGAAATCAGCGGTTTTATCTCACGGGTGCGTGTCACGCAGGAGTTTGAAAATAAATTTGAACAACCGATTGAAGCCGTTTATGTCTTTCCTTTGCCGCAGGATTCGGCGGTTGATGAGATGACAATGAAAATTGGTGAACGGGCAATTCGCGGAAAAATTATGAAACGCGAAGATGCTCGCAAAATTTATGAAGCGGCAAAAAATGCCGGAAAAACGGCGAGTTTGCTTGATCAGGAACGCCCGAATATTTTTACTCAAGCTGTTGCAAACATAATGCCGAATGAAAAAATTATCATCGAAATCAGTTATGTTGAAACGCTCGAATACGAAGACGGAAGCTACGAATTTATGTTTCCGATGGTTGTCGGTCCTCGTTACAAACCTGCTTCGATGACGGCTGAACAAAAACAAGCGATTTCTCCGCCCGTTGCGGTTGAAACTCGCGCTGGACATGATATTTCGATTTCAGTTAATTTAAATGCCGGAGTTCCGATTGAAAGAATACGCTCGACTTCGCACGAAATTGAGACAACTAATCAAAATTCAAATGTCGCAACCATCAAATTAAAAGACGCACAAACTATTCCAAACAAGGATTTTATTTTGCGCTACGATGTCGCAGGAAAGAAAATCAATGATGCGGTTTTGACTCACAACGATGGCAAAGGTGGATATTTTACTTTAATTTTACAGCCGCCCGATAAAGTTGAGGTAAAAGACGTTTTACCAAAAGAGATCGTTTTTGTTTTGGATACAAGCGGTTCAATGGATGGCTTTCCGATTGAAAAAGCCAAAGAGTCAATGAAAATGGCTCTTGATGGGCTTTATCCGAATGACACTTTTAATCTGATAACTTTTGCCGGAGATACTCACGTTTTGTTTGAAAAACCAGTTCATCCAACGGCTGAAAACATGAAAAAGGTGCAAGCATTTTTGGCTTCGAGACGAGGCGAAGGCGGAACGGAAATGATGAAAGCGATCAAAACCGCGCTTGAACCGAGCGATTCAAACAAACATCTTCGCATCGTTTGTTTTATGACCGATGGTTATGTCGGAAACGAAGGCGAAATCATCAGCGAAATTCAAAAACATCAAAACGCCAGAGTTTTCAGTTTCGGCATCGGAAGCTCGGTCAATCGTTTTCTGCTCGACAAAATGGCAAACGAAGGACGCGGCGAGGTTGAATACGTTGCACTTCAAGATGACGGCACAAAAGCCGCCAAACGCTTTCACAAGCGCATCCGTAATCCTTTGCTGACAGATATATCGATTGATTGGAATGGTTTGCAAGTCGCAGACGTTTATCCTAAAAAAATCAACGATTTGTTTTCCGCAAAGCCGCTGATTATTCACGGACGCTACACCAAATCGGGAAGCGGAATAATAAAATTGAAAGGTAAATTGAGAGGAAAAGAAATTATTCGCGAAATTCCGGTTAATTTCTCTGACAAAGCTAATGAAAATAATGTTTTAGCTAAGCTTTGGGCAAGAACACGAATTGACGATTTGATGTCCAGTGATTACAACAGTGTCGCTCAAAACGGGAATACTAAACCTGAAATTGAACAGACTATTACTCAAATTGGCTTGGAATATCGCTTAATGACTCAATTTACATCTTTTGTGGCAGTTGAGGAAAAAGTTGTCAATCAAGACGGCAAACCTGTTCGGGTGGATGTTCCGGTGGAATTGCCGGAAGGCGTGAGTCCATTGGCTATTCAAACCGATGAAAATGAAGCAATGATGGTTGCCAGCAAGCCTATGGCAAGGGAAATTATAAAACAAGATGAACTTGGGGATGCTAAATCGGACGATATCAAGAGCAGATTGCAGAATCTGAATCTTTCTGTCCAAGGTGAGCCGAATTCAAGTGCAATCATCCGTGTCTCTGGACCAGCCGCAGATCGCAAGAAAAAAATTGCTGCAGTTAAAAAAGCAATTGCCTTCTTGAAATATGATGCTTCCAAATACAGAGTTGTTGATGGTGGAGATGCTCCGGCGGTTTCAATTGAATTCTACTTTTTTCCTGCAGGAGTAACACCTCCATTCTAAAATCAGTTTAAATCTTGTTTGAGATATAACCATTTCCAAAGCAGATTAGATTATTATTTGTCTGATCTGCTTTGCTTTTCTAAATACTAAGAAAGCAGATGTTCTAACAAAATCCAACGATTCCACCTCAAGTAAATCAAAAATCACCAAACTTGAGCAAAAACTCCATTTCTGGCTTTATCAAGTAGTTGAACGCTTGCAAAAAGGCGAGTCTCAGCCGCCTGAAAACGAAGCAAAATTTGTCATAAATGGAAAAGCAAATATTTCGATAAATTTAACGGCAAAAACACCGAAAGTAATTGAAAAACTAAAACAACTTGGTTTTGAAATATTAACAGAAAATGGAACAAATTTAATCGGACGAATCCCAATCGAAAAAATCGCGCAACTTGCTAAAATTGAACAAGTTCAACTGATTTTACCGGATTTGGAATGAAAGAGCCTTAGAATAAATTTGATTTTTTTGCAGTTCAGCCGTATCATATAGGATTGCACTTATTTTCGGTGCAAAAAGGGAGATACAATGAAACAAGGAATACATCCAAATTATAACGAAATTACAGTAACCTGTGCGTGTGGAAACAAATTCCAAACCAAGTCAACAGGTAAAGACCTGAGCATAGAAATTTGTTCAGAATGTCATCCGTTCTTTACGGGCAAACAAAAACTTGTTGATACTGCCGGTCGTGTTGACCGCTTCAATAAGCGTTACGCTCGCGGTAAATAAATGCAACTTTTTGCAACCAATTATTAGCTTCTAAAAATCTAACGCCGAAAGTTATTCGGGCGAATCAATCTTGGTGTAATATAATTCAAGGAAGATTTAGCTGAAAAACTCTCGGCGTTATTCTTTTATTTCAATAAGACCTGAAGATTTTGGGCTTAAACTTAAACAAGATTTTGAGCATCTAAATAAATCAAAGGGATAAGATTAAAGGTCAAAAGCCCAATAAAACTATGAAAAAACTTTTATCATTATTTTTAACGATTGAAAGAGATTTGATTGTCGGTGGTCAAGCTGTTGTCGAAGGTGTGATGATGCGAACTCCGTCAGCCTATGCAATTGCATGTCGAAAGTATGATGGAACGATCGTGACGACAGCCGAAACGCTGCCAAAATGGAGCGACAAATATAAATGGTTAAATCTGCCTGTTTTGCGCGGCGGTGCCACTCTTATTCAATCAATGGCTTTAGGCGTTAAGGCGTTGAATTTTTCGACCAATATTTACGAAGAAGGTTTGAATGCCAAAGAAGAATTAGCCAAACAAGCAGATGGAATAACGGAAAGAGCATTGGTTGACGGCACTTTGGACGAAAATTTTACTAAAGCGAATGTTAAAGTTACGATGCCTGAAAAATCAGAAGCAAAGGCTCAGCCAAAACAAGCCGCCGGAGCAGTTTTTTCAATAATTTTCGCGATTGCCTTTAACATTTTGCTTTTTGTGGTGGCCCCGCTTGTTTTAACCAATCTTTTGTTTATGTGGCTCGGTTGGGCTGAATTACCCACGATTCCGCCGGATGCGAGCTGGTGGCAAATCATCAAGGCTTATATTTGGGAAATCAAACCGCATTCGTGGATCGCATTTAACCTGATCGACGGTGTAGTTCGGATGATTTTCTTTGTCATAATGATTTTTTCAATGTCATTTTTGAAAGATATTCACCGGGTTTTCCAATATCACGGTGCGGAACACAAAACAGTTTTTAATTGGGAAAAAGGATTGCCACTGGCGGTTGAAAATGCTCGTCCGCAAACTCGCCTCCACCCGCGTTGCGGAACATCATTTTTGATGGTCGTCATGTTGGTTGCGATTGTTTTGTTTTCGGTCATTAAATTTGATGCGATGTGGTTAAATTTAGTCGTGCGAATTTTACTAATGCCGTTAGTTGCCGGACTTTCATACGAAGTTATCCGCTACGCCGCAAAAAAAGAATCGGGCGCAATTTTCAAACTGATGACGATGCCCGGACTTTGGTTACAAAATATTACGACCCAAGAGCCTGATGATGACCAATTGGAAGTTGCAATTGAAGCCTTGAATGAATCGTTAAAATTAGAACCGATGGAAAGCGGACAGTTAGCAGTCAGTTAGCAGTTTTTAATTATTTTCAATCTTCGCAAAATAACCCATAACTGATAACTAATTTACTGATAACTGAGGACTTATGTTAGAAAAACTTGCACAAATAGAAAAGAATTACGAAGAAATAACCGAGCAAATTTCATCGCCCGAAATTATGTCGGATATGAAAAACTATGCCAAAGTGATGAAACAACATCGCACTTTGGGCGAAATCGTCGAAAAATATCGTGAAGTCAAAAAAATGCAGGAAGAGCTTGCAGGAGCTAAAGAACTAGCGGAAATGGCTGACGATGACGAAATGAAAGAATTGGCTTTGGCGGAAATGGCAGAAATCGAAGGAAAATTGCCGAAAGCCGAAGAAGAATTAAAAGTTTTACTGCTCCCGAAAGACCCGAATGATGAGAAAAACGTTATTTTGGAAATTCGTGCCGGAACAGGCGGAGATGAGGCGACACTTTTTGCTGCAGAAATTCTGAGAATGTATGCCCGTTATGCTGAGCGTCAAGGCTGGAAAATGGAGATTCTGGAAATGTCAGATACCGGTGTGGGCGGAATCAAAGATGCAACGGCAGTAATTGAAGGCGACCGTGTTTATTCCAAAATGCGTTACGAAGCCGGAACTCATCGCGTTCAGCGTGTTCCCGCAACCGAAACTCAAGGACGAATTCACACTTCCGCAATTACAGTCGCAGTTTTACCTGAGGCCGAGGAAGTGGACGTTCAAATCAATCAAAACGATTTACGAATCGAT
>DAORIL010000410.1:0-6226 GCA_035438525.1 Pyrinomonadaceae bacterium | reverse complement strand
AAAAAAACAAGGAAATGGATTTGAAATCAACCATTATTTTGGATGATAAAGGGTTGCTTTCAGGCGAATTAGGAATGAGCGGCACTCCCTCAGCGGTTTTAATCAACGAAAAAGGCAGAATCATTTCCGAAGTTGCAGTCGGTGCGGATAATATCTGGTCTTTGGTCGGCAAAAAAATTGAACCGCCTAAAGAGGAAGCTAAGTAAAAAGTAAAAATAGAAATTAATAAGTAATGGATTCGATTAAAAGTTGAATCCATTATGTTTTTTGGAAAAGCAGTTAATGAATAAACCGATTGAATGGAAAGTTCTCGCACAGGAAGGGGAAGCGAGAGCCGGAATTTTAAGGACCAGGCGTTCAGTAATTGAAACGCCTGTTTTTATGCCTGTCGGAACTCAAGGCACAGTCAAAGGTGTCCGTTACGAATGGCTCGAAAACGAAATGGATGCCCGAATTATTTTGGGTAATACCTATCATTTATGGTTGCGTCCAACCCCCGAAGTTATTCGGGCTTGTGGCGGGTTGCACAAATTTTCAACCTGGAATCGCTCACTTTTAACTGATTCCGGCGGCTTCCAAGTCTTTTCTTTAACCGATTTGCGCAAATTAAACGAAGACGGAGTCGAATTTCGCTCACACCTTGATGGAAGCAAAAAATTTCTTTCACCGGAAATTTCGATGGAAATTCAAGCCGCGCTTGGATCTGAAATCGTGATGGTTTTGGATGAATGTCCAAAAGGCGATGCGGGATACGCCGAAACTAAAAAAAGTCTGGAAATGACGGCACGATGGGCGAAAAGGTCAAAAGATAAATTTAATGAATTGCAGGAAACAGGGCAGGATACAGGTTTTGTGTCAGAACCGCCTGTGTTAGCGGGCGGGTTCAACTCAAACAATTCAAATGTTTACCCATCTGCCTTAAGTGGACGACAAGCATTATTTGGAATTTTTCAAGGCGCAGGACATTTGGACTTGAGAAAAGAAAGTCTGGAGAAAACTGTTGAAGTCGGTTTTGACGGTTATGCTATCGGTGGTTTGAGCGTGGGCGAAGAAAAATCGGTGATGTATGAAGTCATTGAACATCTAGCACCGCAAATGCCGACAGATGCGCCGAGATATTTGATGGGAGTCGGCACTCCGGAAGACCTTGTTGAGGCAGTTTATCGAGGTGTGGATATGTTTGACTGTGTGATGCCGACGCGCAACGGACGCACCGGAAGTGCTTTTACTTCGCACGGCAAATTAAATATCCGTAATGCCAAATTTATCACGGATACTGCACCGCTCGATGCGGAATGTCCATGTTCAGTTTGTCAAAGATATTCGCGGGCATATCTGCGTCATCTTTACCAAACAGGCGAAATGTTAGCTGCAATGTTGATTTCGCACCATAATTTAGCTTTCTTCCTTGACACAATGCGAAAGGTTAGGCAAGCTATCAAACTTGGTCAGTTCAATCAATTTCGGAAAGACTTTCTCAATAAAATTAAAGAAGGAGAAAGGGAAAACAGGCAAGCGGACGTTTGATAAACCGTTTGCAACAGTATATTATTGAACTTTTCTCTGTCTGCAATAAAAATAATGAATATGTTTCTTTTACTTTTTCAAGATGCCGGTGGCGGCAGTATTATTTGGACGCTACTTCCTTTTGCCCTGATTTTTGGGATTTTCTACTTTTTAGTAATTTTACCCCAACGTCGTCAACAGGATGAAGTTAAAAATATGGTAGCTACTCTGAAAGCGGGTGATGAAGTTGTGACTAACGGTGGAATCATCGGCAAAATCAAGGAAGTCAGAGAGACGAGTTTTATTATTCAAAGCGAAAAATCCTTTTTGGAAGTTGGTAAAAGTGCAGTTATCGGCAGACGCGGAGAGGAACCAAAAAAATAAATTTTAGAGCTGTAGTATTTTAGGAACATGAAGAACACTAATTTGTGGATTAGAACGGCAATCATTTTGATCATTACCTTGGCTGCTGTGTTTATGGTTTTCGGACCTCGAAATTCTTTTAATTCGAGCGATTTTACTTGGGCAGGAATCAAACAAAATTTAGCCAATAACATCAATTTGGGGCTTGATTTAAAAGGCGGTTCGCATCTGGTGATGCACGTCAAAACGGATGATTATCTGAGCAAATTGACGAATGATAGTAAAGACGCTTCGGTTCTCGCTGCCAAGCAGGCTAACCTTGAAATCGGTGAAGCAAAAGCTATTGCCGAAAAGGGTAACTACCAAGTATCAATTACTGTTCCTGATGCTGCTAAAACAGCAGAGGTGCTTGAAGCAATTAAAAAGAAAGGCATTTTTGACCCGAATCATTGGACTCAAACAACCAGCGGAAGCACGCTAAACTGGTCATTGCCTGTGCAGGCGCAAAAAACCTTGACCATCCAAGCAACAGATCAAGTTTTGAAGATCATTGAAAGCCGGATTAATCAGTTCGGAGTTAAAGAGCCGACTTTGCAAAAAATCGGTGCACCGGATTCAGGACAAATTTTGTTGCAAATGCCGGGATTGGAAGACCCGCAACGAGTAAAGGATTTGGTCGGTAAAGCATCGAAACTTGAATTAGTTAAAGTTGTCAGCCCTGCCAGCCCTTCGCCGGTGCAAACCTTTGCCACTGAGCAAGAAGCCCTTCAATCAATTGGTGGTAAAAATACCGAATCCAGAAAGGTTTTGAAGTATTTTGAGCGTGACGATAGAAATCCGCAGGCTAGTCAAGATCCGCAAAATAAGCTTGCCAAATATGTAGTGGTCGAGTATCCCGCCGTGGTTGACGGAGGCGAATTACGTGATGCTGCCGCAATTCCGCAAGCTCAAAACAGCACCCAATACACTATCAGTTTTTCCTTCAAACCGAACGGCGCACAAAAATTTGGTGATTGGACAGGCAAAAATATCAATAATTATATGGGCGTTGTTTTAGATGACGAAGTAAAATCTATCGCTTATATTAAATCGCAAATTTTTGATCAAGGACAGATTGACGGTAGATTTACCAAAGAATCGGGTAACGATTTAGTTCTGACCTTAAAATCAGGTGCACTTCCGGCAAAAATCGAATATCAGGAAGAGCGAACCGTCGGTCCGAGTTTAGGTGCTGATTCAATTCGTGCCGGAGTTGCTGCCTCGTTAGGCGGGTTGGCTTTCGTTGTCTTATTTATGCTGATTTACTATCGCGGTTCAGGCGTCAATGCTGTGGTCGCTTTGGTTCTGAATATGCTTTTGACGATGGCAGGGCTCGTTTGGCTGGGTTCAACGCTGACATTGCCGGGGATTGCCGGATTGATTCTCGGAATCGGGATGGCAGTTGACTCAAACGTGCTGATCTTTGAGCGGATCCGTGAAGAATTACGCAAAGGTGTTGAGGTCAGAAAATCGGTTGATTTAGGCTTTGAACACGCTTTTGTGACGATAATTGATACTCACGTCACGACAATCATTTCATCGATCATCCTTTATATGTATGGTTCGGGACCGATTAAAGGTTTTGCTGTCACTTTGATTTTGGGATTGTTGATTAACTTATTCTCGGCAGTTTTTGTTTCGCGCACAATTTTCAGATGGCACTTGGACGGAAAGCCAAATGTGGAGAAACTGAGTATTTAGCTTTTGGATAAAATTAAGATGTTAGAACTTTTTCATAACGTAAATATTGACTGGATGGGCAAACGCAAATTTTTTATTGCGATTTCCATCTTTATTATGCTTGCCGGATTAGTTTCCGCCATTGGTCGCCAGTTGTTACCCGGCGGAACTGAGCCCTTTAACCTTGGGGTTGATTTCAAAGGCGGAACTGTTGTCACTGCTAAGTTTAAACAAAAGCCTGCGACGGATGAAATTCGCGGTAAATTACAAGCCGCCGGGATTGCGGATGCAGTTATCCAGGATTCTTTGGATAAAACCGACGAGGTTTTGATCAAAATTCCTTTATTGGAAGATCAGCCTGCATCTACTGAAAGCCAAAAATCCGAACAAGATCAAGAGCAAGCGACCAAAGTTCAGGTAAACGAAGGACGATCTAAAGTTAAATCTGCGCTTGATACTTTTGGTAAAGAAGCTGAAGGTCAGCAAACATTAGCAGATACGCCTGATGCGGTCTATAAAATCATCGGAACGGACTCGGTTGGTGCAATTGCCGGTTCACAACTTAGAAATCAGGCAGTTGCTGCCACACTACTCGGTCTCGTCGGAATTTTGCTCTTCATTGCTTTCCGATACGATTGGACATATGCTGCAGGCGCGGTTATCGCTGTTTTCCACGATGTTTTGATGGTGTTAGCCTTTTTCTCGGTTTTTCAATGGGAAATCAATTTGACAGTGATTGCGGCGATTCTAACTATTGTCGGTTTTTCGGTTAACGACTCAATCGTTATTTTTGACCGAATTCGTGAAAATTTGGGAATCAATCGTCACGATTCGCTTTTCAAAATTACTAATGATTCAATTAACCAGACTCTTTCCCGAACCATTATTACGAGCGGCTTAGTGCTTTTATCAGTGTTAGCCTTGGTTTTATTCGGCGGAGAAGTTTTGCGGAGTTTTTCGCTAGCATTATTGGTTGGGGTTACTCTAGGAACTTATTCAACCGTGGCGATTGCCAGTCCGATTGCAATTTGGTGGCAAGATAAACTTGGCGCGGCAAAGATGAAATCAGTGACACAAACAACAGCACCGGGAACAGATACTTTAGCATCCGCTTCGAGACGTTCGGTGAAAAGAAAAAGCACAGCCCGATAATTTCAAAAGGTTTAGGTAAAAACATTCATATTTTTTCTTAAACCTTTTAATTTTTGTAAATAAATTCTGAAAAATCAAAATAATTGCTTGATTTATCTTGACTTTCTTGAAGTAAAATTTTAGACTTCAAAACGTTGCTGGTCAATTAAATAGTTTGTTTTGCTGATACCTATTTATTATTTGGGAAAATAATAAATTTGGCGGGATTGTTCTATGTAAAACCGGCAAATTTCTATTAATCCCCTCGATAAATGAAAGAGCTAAAGGCAGATTGGTTTAAGTAAATCGCTGAGATTTAAACAGCGATAAAGTTTATAAATTCTTAAAGTAGCAATAATAAAGTTTCGTGACCCTAAACCAGTTGGCACCGGAAAGGGAGGATAAAAATTATGTTAGACCAATTAGTAGAATCCAAAAGTAGTAGTGATGGTGGAAGACGGAGTGGTTTTCTGCTAACTACGCTTGTCTTAGTTTTTTCAGTATTCTTTGGCTCAATTCTGTATAGTCTTTTTGCCAAAGATCTTGGAATGGGGGGGGAAGACCTTGAGTTATCTACATTAGTTGCCCCAGTGCCGGTTCCTGAAGATGAACCGCCGCCGCCGGAGCCGGAAAAACAACCGGAAAAACAACAAGCCGAAAAAGTAGATAAATCATTACCAACACAGACTGTCAATATGGCACGAGTAGATGAGCCTATTGCCCCGGATAAAATTTCTACCGCTCAAAACACGGTTAAAGCTCGACCTAATTCAGCATTTGTTCTTGGAGATAAAGACGTGGATGTTCAATCTTCATCTTCTGGCGTTGATAGAGGTCAAACAAGTGGTTCGCAAACCCAAGTAGTTGCAACCCCGAAACCGCAAGTGGTTGATGATGATGAGCCGCCGCCACCCAAGCCGACTCCAAAACCAACTGCAACTCCGCCACCTGTTCCGAAAGTAGTATCGGGTGGGGTTGTCAACGGTAAGGCAGTCAATCTGGTTAAACCGCCATATCCGCCCGCTGCTAAAGCAGTTCGTGCATCGGGAGCTGTCAATGTTCAGGTAACAATTGACGAAAACGGAAATGTGATTTCTGCCAGTGCTATTAGCGGACATGCTCTCTTGCGTCAGGCAGCCGAATCAGCCGCACGCGCATCCAAGTTCAGTCCAACGATGCTTTCCGGGCAAAAAGTTAAAGTAACAGGCGTTATTGTCTATAACTTTACTGCTCAATAGATTATTTGAGATTGCAGGGGTTGAAAACTACCTGCAATCTCCACGCAATTATTAAATTTTTTTTGATTTCTTTGGAGGATAATAATGACACTTTTAATTAGCTTTCTAGGCTTTTTCCTAGTGTTTACAGGCGGCACCATTGACTTTACCGTCTACGTAATTATGAAATCTCTTACGATTCAGGGATGGATTGTGGTTATCATTCTCCTTTTAATGTCTATCTATATTATCGCAATCGGGTTTGAAAGATGGTTGACATACAACAAAGC
>DAORIL010000409.1:0-6238 GCA_035438525.1 Pyrinomonadaceae bacterium | reverse complement strand
CGATTGACTCTTTCGGCAATTTTCGGAGCCAGTTCATTAGCTACTCTGGCCGCGTTTGGAATAAATCCGTTCATTGTCCACCAGACATTATTAAGTTTGCCAATCACTCCGTTCGCTTCGTAACCAAGCAATCTTTCAACCGGAATTTGTGCATTCATATCCTCCTGGACATATTTCGCATCGTATCCGCGAGCTGCATAACGAATGTCTTCGGCTTCTACTTCGACCGGAATTTCCCGAAAACTTAGATCTCCGTCACGCGAGACAGTGTCAAAAGGATTTGTTCCGTCAATGTAAGCTCCAGCCGAAGTAATTAACGCCAAATTTGCCATCGGCAACGAGCGTTTCAACGGCGAAAACGGCGCATATACATTTTCGACAAAAGGATAAGTTGCTAAATTTTCGTTTCCGCCCCAACGCGTAAAACGACTTTCAAATTCACCTAGTTTTTCAATCAATTCCATAGCCATCGTAGCAATCATAATAATTGTTAAGTCCAAAAGTCCAAAAGTGAAAGAATAAAAAAGTTTTGCGGTTTTACTAAAACGCACACTTTATTCATTTTATAAACATTTTCACCTTGTCACTTTCAATCTTTTTTACTTTAAAATTTAAAGTCCGGTAAATCTTTACTTACAGTCTTAATTTCTTTATTTTCAGTATTTCTCGAACGATACCCGAGTAAAAAGTAAGTCAAAGCCGCTGCAATCATCGCCGCGCCTAAAACATAAATCGAATATTGGTGCAGTTGGTTAAATTGAATTCGTAATGCGTCATCTTCCGCTAATTCTTCAATTCCTTTACCAACAGTAGTGCGGATTTGGCTCATCCAGAGGGCAATCACAAATTGTCCAATCACACACGCGATCGTTAAAATCGCCAGCAAAAGCCGTTCAATCCACACGGCAAAAGGTTTGGCATTTCGGCTCGGCAAAAAAGAGGTGAGCAATAAAATTGCTCCCACCACAATTCCGCTTAAATTGATGATTAAAAGCGTTCGGGAAACCACCGAACCGGCTAAATCACGCGCAGGCAATACACTAAATGCGCTTGGAGCAACTGCAAAACTAAAAAAACACGCTGCCCCCAGCCATAAAGCTAACAAAAGACTGCGTAAATCTCCAACAAATTTCAACATAAATTTCAATTACATTATGAAGTCTTTCGGTAAAAAGGGCAAAGCGAATCAGGTGAAAAGTCAAAAGTAAAAAGGCAAAAATAAAAGCTATTTAACCCTCTGCGTCTTTGCCTCTTTGCGTCTTTGCGTTGAAATTTTGTGTTTTGACGTTAATATCTTGGAATATTGGCATCAACTTCTTTTGACCATAGATCAATTCCGCCTTCTAAATTAAAAACCTTTTCAAAATCATTTCGCACCAAAAACATACATAAATTGGCACTTCGGATGCCGTGGTGACACATTACGATAATTTCTTCTGACGGATTTAACGTCTCGATCCATTCATTAAATCGGCTTAGCGGCAAAAGTTTTGCGCCTTTGACCGAAGCGATTTCATGTTCCATCGGCTCACGGACATCAATTAAGTTTATTTCTTCGCCGTTTTCCAGTCTTTCGGCTACTTCGCCCGGCAAAATAGTTTGATAAAGCATCTTTACAGATTAAGGGCTCTCAATAAAAGTTGCAAATCCGAAAAAATGCTTGATTCTAAACAGGTTTTTATGACATAATCGAATTGCTTAACAGTGTTGAACTGTTACCAACACAAATAAAACACTCCTGGAATTCACAATTCGATTTTTTTCGCAAACACATTTATGAGGCAACTCCAAACCAAAGATTTTTGGCTTTCATCCGTTTTGTCTTTAGCTACTGCCGCAATCGTCTTTTTAGTCTGGACTTTTGGCATTGACACGTTTAATTTTATCCACTCATTTTTTAATAGCAGAACTTTTCCCCCGATTTTTTGGCAAATTGCTGTGCTTACTTTGGTTTCCTTAATAGCCGGGTATTTAGCTGAAAAACAGCTAATTAGACGATTTCGCTGGTATATATTCTCTGCAACTGTTATTTGGATTTTGCTTCTTCTCTTTTTTGCCAGATTTTATAATTACGGGGTTCTGTTCATTCCCGGAATGATAGCCGCAATCCTCACGATGGTAGCGATTCACATCAAACGACTTTGGCAGATTGATTCAGCTTTAACCGAAAAACTTGCGGAAATTGTTTCCTCAAGTCGTAATACGGGCGGAAACACTGCGGATTTAAGGCTTGAAAGCGGGCTCAGATTACTTGAAACGCTCTTACCCTCTTCTGAGGCTATAGTTTTTGAGTTTGATTCCAATAGTAATTTGATTCCGATCGGGCGGTTACGAAAAGAAAAGCCGACGGGATCTGCCGTTTCAAGACAATCAGCCTGGCGTGAAGGGGTTCAGCTTTGTGAACAGGCGTTGGAAACCAAAGAATCTGTAGTCCAAATTGACCCAAATAATCCGAAAGCAGCTAAAATTGCGTTGCCGTTGGTTCATGATAATGTGCTGGTTGGGGCATTATTGGTTCATATTAAACGGAATTTTGATTTTTCAGATCGATATTTGCTCGAAAGTTTCAGCGAACAAATTGCCCGTAATTTTCGTCGCAGGGAATTTGTCGATACCGACATTTCGCAGAGTTGGCACGGTTTTCTCTCGTCTGATTTAGCTAAAACCCGTCTGGAATTGATCAGTCTTAATCATAGTTTAAATAAAGAACAACGTTTTGGGGCGTTGGCTAGTTCCTATTTGAAGGAAGCGCATGCTATCGCCTTTTTGGACGGAACTATCGCCTATATGAATCGGCAAATGCGGAAAATGGCGCGTTTGGAATTTGAATCGGCAAATAGTTCTGACCTTTTTCAATTACTGAGCCAGTTCAAATCAGAAGTTTTTAACGAACCGACCATTGCTATCCGAAAAGTGTTGCAAACAGGCGAAAATTTTCAATGTGACATTGATTTCCCCGAAAAGAAACAAACTTTGGATCTACAAATCACTTTGGTCAAAATTCCGCGTGAAGAACAATCAATTCACGATTCGGCTGTTCTGACCAAACCAATCTGTTTTTTAATTACTATTCGCGATATTTCTCATGTTAAAGAAAACGAAAAACTCCGCAGCGATATGGTTTCGCTGATGTCGCATGAGCTGCGCACGCCGGTTACCAGCATCAAAGGTTTTAGCGAACTCTTATTAATGGATGACCAGATTTCCGAAGAATCACGCGAATTTTTGCAGATCATTTCTAATGAATCTCAACGGCTTTCCAAGATGCTGACGACCTTTTTGTCAGTTTCAAATTTGGAGCAGTCAGATAAAAAAGAGATTATCAAAACTCCGGTTAAACTTGATACAGTTGTTCACGAAGCAGTTGAAGATTTACAAGATAGAGCAAAAACAAAGCGGATTCGTCTGGTTGAACAGGCAAATTCACATCTTCCGCCAATTGCCGCCGATAAAGGTTTACTGAGCCGGGCAGTTTCGCATTTAATCGATAATGCCATTAAATACAGTCCTGAAAGGACTTCGGTCATCATTTCGACCATTATGGAAGCAGATTTTTTGCGCGTGGTTGTCGAAGATAGAGGGTATGGAATTCCGACCGGAGAATTTGATAAGATTTGGCAAAAATTCTATCGTGTTGCCCGTGAAGGTCACGACAAAGAGGAAGAATCAACTGGATTGGGTTTATCGTTTGTCAAAGAAGCGATTGAGCAACACGGCGGAGAAGTTTTGGTCGAATCCGAAGTCGGACAAGGTTCAAAATTCAGCTTTACGATTCCGCGTTTGTAAAATTTTGGCACAAAGTTTAATTTTAAGGTTCAAAGCATCTGCTCTGAGCCTTTTTTTAATGGAAATAGATTTTTCAGAAATTTACGATCAACTTTTCACCTGGTGCGAAAAAGAAAATTTTGCCGGATACGATCCATTTGATGGTTTGAATAGCAAAGTTTTTCAAACTACACCGTTGAAATATTTTGCTTTACCGCGTCTGGCGTGGCTGCAAATGGTCAAGCGTTCCGGCAAAAATCTGCGCCCGATCTTAAAAATTGAAAAAGGCATCAATGCCAAAGGGATTGCACTTTTTGCGCTTTCTGAACTTTCACGTTTTCGCGCAACACAAGAGGAAAAACACGCCGAAAATGCTAAACAGTTAATCGAAAAACTACTTTCTTTAAAAATAGAAATCCAAGATCCAAAATCCAAAATCCACAATCGCTTAGCTTGGGGCTACAATTTTGATTGGCAATCACGTGCCTTTTATGCGCCGCAGGGCACTCCGACCATTGTTCCGACTGCCTTTGCAACTCAAGCATTGATCGAAGCTTACGGGATTTTTAAGGACGAAAAATATCTCGAAACAGCAAAACAAGTTTGTGAATTTATCACTACAGATTTAAATCGAATTGATGAAAGCAAAACCGAAGTTTGTTTTAGTTATACGCCGCTTGATAGAAGCGTAATTTTTAACGCTTCTTTACTCGCAGGAGAATGTTTGGCAAATGTCGGAGCGGTGACCAAAGAAATTTTGCATCTAAATTTGGCGCAAAAAACCGCCAATTATGTTATTAATCGTCAGCGTGAGGATGGAGCGTGGGTTTACGGTGCAAAATCTTTTCAAAGCTGGGTTGATAATTTTCATACGGCTTTTATTTTATTGTCTCTCAATCGTTTGCAAAATCTGATTCCAAATTTAGACTGTCAGAACTGCATCAAAAAAGGCTTAGATTATTGGCTCGACAATCTTTTTTTAGCTGATGGAACTCCGAAATATTATGACCGGGAAACTTTTCCGATTGATATTCATTCCGCTTCGGCGGCGATGGTCGGACTTTGTGAACTGAAAGATTTAGACGAAAGATGTTTGCCTTTGGCAGAAAAAGTGGCGAATTGGACAATTAAAAATATGCGTGATGCGAACGGCTTTTTTTATTATCAAAAGCGAAAAAACGGATTGGTCAAAACGCCGTTTATTCGTTGGGGGCAGGCGTGGATGTCGTTCGCGCTCTCTCGTTTGCTCGAAAGTAAAAAGTAAAAAGGCAAAAGGTAAAAGTAAATGCGGAATATTTTTGAGATTTTGCAAGAATCAACAGAAATCCTAACTCAAAGCGGAGTTGCTGAACCTCGCCGCGAAGCTCATTCTTTACTGGCATTTGCGCTCCAAAAAAATAAAACTTTTCTGATCGCACATCCTGAATTTGAATTGACCGAAAACGAGGCAAATTATTTTCAAAGTATTCTCACGCGACGCGCTAACCGTGAGCCTTTTCAATATATTACGGGTATTCAAGAGTTTTACGGACTTGATTTTGAAGTTACCAAAGATGTTCTGATTCCGCGTCCGGAAACCGAAATGATTGTCGAAAATGCGCTTGAGATTTTACAAAATTCCGATAATCCGCAATTTTGTGAGGTCGGAACAGGTTCAGGATGCATTTCGGTTTCGATTCTCCACAATCTTCCAAACGCAACTGCGATCGGCTTGGATATTTCGGAAAAAGCTTTGGCAATTACCCGAAAAAATGCGGAAAACCATAATGTTTTGAATAGATTAGAATTGAAAAAGTCTGATATTTTCAATTCTTTGGAAGATGAAAAATTTGAGATTATCGTTTCAAATCCGCCGTATATTTCGAGCGAGGATTTTGGGAATTTGCAAATTGAAGTGATTGCATTTGAACCGCAAATTGCTTTGACCGATAGCCGAAACGGTCTGACAATTATTGAAAAAATTGTCAAAGATGCTCCTGATTTTTTGAAACCGGATGGCTTTTTGCTGATGGAGATCGGTTTTGACCAATCTGAAACGGTAGAAAAAATGTTTTCAAGCGAAATTTGGCAATCGGTTGAGATTTTGCCGGATTTGCAAGGAATTCCGCGAATGGTCAAGGCAAAAATCAAGTAAAAAGTAAAAAGTAAAAAGGCAAAAGTCAGGAAGATTTTATTTTTCGTGTTTTTCGCGTTTTTTGCGGGCAAATATCTTTTAACTTTTTATTTTTCATAACGCCAAAATTTTGCTATATTCAATGTATCGTTAAAAATAAGGGGAAGAACGAACATGAGATACGAAAAAGAAGAAACCAGCGCAACAACGAAATTAACTTATCTTTTGATCGGTGGCGGAATCGGTGCGATTTTAGCATTGCTTTTTGCCCCAAAATCAGGTCAGGAGCTCCGCGAAGATATTGCTGATGCGACTCGTAAAGGCTTGGAAAAAAGTAAGGAAGTAGCCGGACAAATCCAG
>DAORIL010000408.1:0-6253 GCA_035438525.1 Pyrinomonadaceae bacterium | reverse complement strand
GTTCCAACTCACTTATAGCTATTGTCTCAAATGGTTTGTTTACCAAATATCCTGCTGGCGGCGGTTGTCCTCCACCTTGGGGTGAATTGGGCGGCGTTGAAACGGGAGGCTTTCCGGCTTGATTATTTTTTGATGGTTCGCCTCCTTTGTTAGTTGGATTATTTCCGCCTTGCATACCTTCTCTTGGCCGAAAGAATCTGTCGTTTTGCTCAGGCTTAAATTGGATTGGCGGTTGCGGCGGCTGATTGCCGCGAACTTGAGTAAAATTGCCGGGTGTCAGAATAACTTCTTGCGAAAGTTTAAGGCTGATGACGCTGACTTCCCCTTCGTTGACATAAACTTTGGTTTCATCATCTTTGACCAAAATATCAAATTCGGTTCCGCGCACTGCAATTACTGTAGTTGGAGTCGTGACCCGATAAGGATTCGGTTTGCCGCCTAGTTTTTCGATTTTAACCCGGGTTTTCCCGCGCAGAACATTAAAAATTGTTCGTGGCGAATTGCTCGTATCTTTAATTTCAACCGTAGTTTTTTCGCTAATAATTGCCTGTGAATTATCTGAAAGTTTGAGCACCACCCGACCGTTATTATTGGTTTTAATGATGTCGCCAACCGCCAAATTATCATCGGCACTAACTTTGATAACTCTTGCCCACGAAGAACTGAAACGAGTTATTTCCACTGAGCCTTGAATGCTTAAAACTGTGATGGTGACGGATTGGGCTTTTGCGATTATTGCAGTCAAAGCCAAAAAGCAAAATAAAATCGAAAATTTAATTACCGGGTTTGTTAATCTCATATCTATCCTTTGCTTGATTTTAGATTGAAAATTCTCTAATCCAAAACGGATTTATACTTAATTTTGTGTGTGGGGATTGCTTAATTAAAACAAACTCTCACCCACTCAGAAAATATCTAAGTAAAAGGGCTATGCGTAGTTTGATGCACCAATTAACCTGTGAGTGGTCTGAGGTGATTTAGCCTTAGAAAACATACATCAAAAACTAAAAAATTGAAGCGTAAAAATAATACTTGACAAAAAAAGTCCTTTCTTTTTATGATTTAGCCTCGTTACTAAAAACTAAATATTCCCCCCAATTAAATCCTGCCCCCCAACTTAAAACTTAAAAGGAGAAAACGCTATGTTTCCCAAAAAGGGTATTCTTCGTGTTTTGTTGATTATTCTCGCAATAGCTGTTAGTGGTAGCATCATTGCTCAGGTTACAAATCAAATTAATCTGGCTGATGTCTGGTCTTCATCTGGTCTCAAACAAAAACCGGGTAATTTGAAAAGTAGTCCAAATCAAATCAATCGTGATTTCTTTAATAATCCGAATGAAATTCCCGATGAGATTGCCTACGGACAGGTTTTTCGAGAGTTGGAAGATTTAAATAAGAAAGCAGATGATGAAGAAAAGCGAAATAATCGTGATGGCACAAAGTTTCGTAACCTTTACAAAGAGGTAGCACAACTCTCAAACAAACAAGCCCGCGATTTGGATAGAATTGCACATCAAACTCTTCAACGGTTAATCCCCATTGAGAATCGAGCCAAACAAATTATTGACCGGATTCACGCCAAAACTCCGAATGGCAGACTCCAACCCGGACAAGCCCCGCCGATGGCTCCACCCGAACTGGAGCAACTTGACGAACAACAAAAGAACATTATTCTGCAAGGCGTAACTGAGTTAAGCCAGAATTTTGGTCAAGCGGAATTTGCCAGATTTGCAGATTTTGTTAATCGAAAAATCAAAACCGGAATCAAGAAAATGGATAGTAAATAATCCGAATCGGAGAATCTCATGAAAAAAATCGTCTGTCTCTTTGCTCTTATTATCGTTTCATTATTGGCTTCCACCTCAGTTAAAGCCATTTGTCAGGGGACATATAAAACATCGCGGACTTGGCAGGTCGGCGGAATAGTTTACAGCCACGCCGAAACCCAAATCCCTTTTTGCAGTCAAATCTATTATACTAACCCCGCCGTAGAAAGCACTTTTACCGAAGGCGCAACTGTTTTGGCTACAGGTTTTAACGAAGGCAATGCCTCGAATTATACTGAGGCTAAGGTTGATATGGGCTACTATACTCCTGCCGCCGGACAAACTTACTGCACCTACGGGAACCATTATTTGGTAAGTTATTATCAGGTTTATGTGGATTATTGGGGCGGTGGATATTATTGGTATGACCCGTGGCAGCTAGGATTTTCAGGAACGAGTGGCGGTTATGACGGACCCGGGCTATTCGGATTCGGAAATTCGAGTTATTGGGAATCTTCTGTCCTATATATTGGAACTACTTCGGCTTGTGCAACCTACACCGGGCAAACGCAATGTCCGGTAGGTCAACAATTTACGCCAACGGGAATAAATTGTAACTCAGAGCCTGAACCGCCAAAGCCTTTAGTCAAAATTCAATCGGTTGGTTTCAAAGATGATTATCGGATTATGCGAATTTCTGATGATTCAATTATTGACAATGAAGATAATGAGCCGACTTGGGTAAGAGGACGAGTTGATAATGACAAATATCCTGTTGCGTATGTAAAAGGAAGTCAGGCAAAACTTTTTGGCACATTTTCGGTTGAAAATGTAGTTCCAAATTACACAACCGCAACTATTAGACTGAAAGTTGATGGTGTTGTTAAGGCGACAATCTCAAATGTTAATGTTGGAGCAAATGGCACTGTTTCGTTTAATAATGTTACTGTAAATTTGCCAAAATCTACCCCTACCAGAATGACCAAGTATGATTTCAAATGGGAAATGTCAAATGATGGAGTCAATAATTGGACGGATATTGGGACAAGTGGAGAGCATACGATTCATTGGTTGTATGCGACCCCCAATTTAATTAACTATCCTGTAAAAGAAAATCCGTATCAAAGAACACTAAAAACAGATATTATTAGAGAGTATCCTGATTTATATGATATTGCTTTAGAGAATTCGACTGCCATTTTAGGGGATGGTTCGGATAACCCATCAGATAACTATGAAATAATTGCCCAAAAAATAACCGAACATCTTGGTCAGGAATCGGTTGTTCCTTACGATCCTAATACGGAACCTGTAGAGAATAATCCGTTACTCGTATTTAATAGCTCAGATAAAAAAAGACAATGTTCGGATAAAGCCACAATTCTATTAGCCTTACTTCGTAGTATTGGAATAACAAATGGCAAACTAGAGTTTTATTTAGGGGGAGATAAAGCAAGCAATAGACCGAATGCGTTTGTTCAACCCGGTGTGCCGATTCCTACGACTCCTTTGCCGGATGGTTATGTAACTGCCAGATTTGACCGTCCTGCACACGGGACAGCAGCTAAAGCCCCATATTTCCAATTACACGCAACAGTTGTTTTTCCAAATGGAAAATCTTTTGATCCATCGTATGGGATAGTAGATCAGAATGGAATTAACTTCATCGAAGTAGTTGATTCGGCTGGGATTTGTTTGAAGGGTGATGCCGCCAAACATCCATTGTGGAAAATTGTCAGCGATCATGGGATTTTTTACAGATCAGAGTTTAATAACCTGGGAACAGCCTGCGGAATAGTTCCGCGTCCTGCTAAAACTTCGGCTTTAATAAATCAATCAGTTCCTTCTGATATGCAGACAGGGCAAACCTATCCGGTTTCGATAACCTTGCAAAATGATGGCTCATATACTTGGCGATCCTCAGAAGGTTATCAGCTTGGCTCACAGAGTCCAACCAATAATTTTACCTGGGGACTAAACAGAGTTAATTTGCCAAATGATGTTGCCCCCGGTCAACAGGTCACGTTTAGTTTCAATATCACTGCACCAACTTCACCGGGAGTTTATAATTTCCAATGGCAAATGATTCAGAACGGAGTTGAATGGTTTGGTGAACCGACTCCAAATGTTCCAATTGAAGTTATTGGACAAACCGAATGTAGTGCGGGCGACCAACAAGCCTGTTATTGGCAAGGTGGTTATTGGAACTCTCAAACCTGTCAATGCGAAGGAGTCTATTAGTTGAGGAGTAATTTTTATGAAAATGAGAACTAAAATAATCAGCCTAATTACTGCAATTTTAATGTCAATGATAGCGGGGTTTGGACAAAACTCTAATCCTGAAATGAAGGGAGTAAATAAACATTCACGCCCAGACCCGAATCCCGTTTTGGTTGGAAGATTTGAGAAGATAATCAAAAATAAAGAAAAGAAGTTTGTTGGAAAAAGAGAAGTTGTAAACAAAGATGATGATCGTGCATTTGGAATGTTAGTTTGGAAGTTGCACGAAGACTATGTTGAAATAAGAATCTCCGATTTTTATTCGTTAGAGGAAGCATTCAAACTAATGAGTTCGATGACAGATATGGGAAAACGAGGTGGGCGAGTAATATTAACAAAACTAACCAATTTAGGTGATGAGGCTTATCTTGAACTTGGAAAGAATTCTGCCAACATAAAACTAAGAAAAGGAAAAGTAGTTCTTCGGATAAGTTCAACCAACCCAATATTAGCCAAACGCTTTGCCAAATACTTCGTCCGAGAGATTGAAAAACGTGATAAAGGTGAACCGTAGAAGATGAAAGCTAAAATAATCAGCCTAATTACTGCAATTTTAATGTCAATGATAGTGGTGTTTGGACAAAACTCTAACCCAGAAATGAAAACAGTAAATAAACATTCACGCCCAGACCCGAATCCCGTTTTGGTTGGAAGATTTGAGAAGATAATCAAAAATAAAGAAAAGAAGTTTGTTGGAAAAAGAGAAGTTGTAAACAAAGATGATGATGGCGCATTTGGAATGTTAGTTTGGAAGTTACATGAAGATTATGTTGGAGTGCGAGTTTCCGATTTTTATTCTTTGCAGGATGCACTTAAACAAATGAGTTCGATGACAGATACCGGAAAACGAGGAATGCGGGTAATATTAACAAAACTAACCAATTTAGGTGATGAGGCTTACATTGTTATTCACAATTATCCGCCCCATCCTCCAAATACTGAAATGGGAGTGAGAAAGGGAAATGTGGTGCTTCGGATAAGTTCGACCAACCCAATATTAGCCAAACGCTTCGCTAAATATTTTGTGCGCGAAATAGAAAAACGCGATAAAGGTGAGCCTTAGTTATTAAATATTATGGAGAAAACTCTAACATTCATAGCAATTAGCATCGTTTCAATTTTAACTTTTGCCTCGATTGTATCGGGACAAAATAATCAAAATGAGCAAAGGAATTCACCATTAGTTGAGAGATTTGAAAAAGCAATTAAGACTAAAGAAAAACGCTTTACTCAACACAATATTGCTAAGAGTGAACGACAATTAAATCGCATAAGTTCAGGAATCGTTTGGCGATTTGGCGAAAATGGTGTTGAATGCGAGATTCTGGAGTTTGATAGTGAAAAAGAAGCTATTGACTACCTTTATCGCGGATACATCAATAATTTAAAAGATACCTCTAGCGATGGAAGATCAAAGCTGACAAATTTAGGAGATGAAGCCTACATCACACCTAATATGTATAAGAAAGGTAATAAAACTGCTTCATTATTGGTAAGAAAGGGAAATGTTTTAATAAATATGTTTGCGTCTGACCAAATTTTAGGCAAACGCTTTGCTAAATACTTCGTCCGCGAGATTGAAAAACGAGATAAAGGCGAACCGTAATTTGCAAAGTGAAAAGTAGAGTTAACGCTTTATTTTCTTAAAATTCAAAATTCTGACTCGCTCCCCGCGAGTTGGTAAGCGTGGTGATTGGGAACATCACGCATCAAGGGCAATGGAGTGGGAAACATTGCCCTTATTACAAACTATCAAAGAAGCAGGGCACACAATACTCTGCTTTTTTGTTTTCTGTAATCTTGCAAGAATGTCGTATTTGCTTCGTTCAGAAAAGCGGGAAGGCATTTTTCTAACCAAAATCTGCTAGTTCAACAAAGCAAAAATGGGTTAAGATAAAAGCACTCGGGAATGGCTGAAAGTCAAACGAATTTAAGGACATAACGAAAATGAGACGATATAACGCATTTATTTCTTTTGTATTGGTAGTATCAATCTACTTTGGCGCATTGTCGCCATTGGGTTTGCGAATGGCAATGGATGCACAAGCGCAGGCAACCCGCGGAAAAACACAGACAAAAACTATGAATGTAACACCACCGAACGGATTAAAATTTCGATTGAGCGAAGGCGTTGAAGGTGCAGAAAGCCGCACCACGACTCCGCCAACCAAAGGCGACCCCTTGAGCGAATCGGACACTACAAATCT